>DASSQL010000227.1:0-7890 GCA_035702525.1 Ornithinibacter sp.
GGTGGCCCAGCGCGGTGTAGTCGATGCCGGCGAAGACGTCGGGCGGCACGGCCGACACCCCGCCGACGCTGATGTCGCGCTCGGACTCGCTGCCCACCCCGCCGGTGACGAAGGCGTGGGCCATGACCACGGTGCGCCCGCTGCGTCGGTCGGCGTCGGCCCGCACCCGCGCCATGGCGGCGCGCAGCACCCCGGCGTGGGTGCGCTCGCTGGCCCCCAGGGCGTCGGCGGCCAGGGCCGGCTCGAGGTAGGGCAGCGCGTGCACCGCGGTGTCTCCGAGCAGCACCGGGCGCCCGACGTCGGCCACCGAGGTGCGCAGGTGCAGGCCCGCGCGCTCGAGCAGGCCGGACGCGAACCCGAGCCGGATGGCGGAGTCGTGGTTGCCGCTGCTGACGATCACCTGGGCGCCGGCGTCGACGAGCCGCAGCACGGTCTGGGAGAGCAGCTCGACGGTCTCGGGCGAGGGCATCGCGCGGTCGTAGACGTCGCCGCTGACCAGCACGGCGTCGACCCGCTCGGTGCGCACGACGTCGACGAGGTGGTCGAGGTAGGCGGCCTGGGCAGCGAGCAGCCCCACCTGGTGGAACGAGCGCCCCAGGTGCCAGTCGGAGGTGTGGATCAGCCGCACGGGACCCACGCTACGAGTGGGGTGCGACACCGCCGGTGACCGAAACGCGGTTCCGGCTACCGGCTCAGGTCGGTCCGTGGTTGGCTGACGCCATGGGAGCAGAGGTCCAGGCGCAGAGCTACAGCCGTGAGGAGCGTCAGCGCTACCGCGAGAAGGTGCGCCAGAACCTCGACGTCTTCGAGAAGATGCTGAACACGAGCTCGTTCGAGTTCGACCGGCCGATGACCGGGCTCGAGATCGAGCTCAACCTCGTCGACGCCGACATGCAGCCGCACTTCCACAACGCGCAGGTGCTGGCCGCGATCGCCGACGAGAGCTACCAGACCGAGCTCGCGCAGTACAACATCGAGCTCAACGTGCCCCCGCGGCCGCTGCCCGGCGACTCCGCGCTCGAGCTCGAGGGCGAGCTGCGCGAGAGCCTCAACGCCGCCGACCGCGCGGCCAAGGAGGTCGGCTCGAAGATCGTCGCGATCGGCATCCTGCCGACGATCATGCCCGAGCACTACGAGGGCGAGTGGATCAGCCGCAACAACCGCTACACCGCCCTGAACGACTCGATCTTCGTCGCCCGCGGCGAGGACATCTACCTCGACATCGAGGGCCCCACGGGTGAGCGGGTCGCCACCTACTGCGACTCGATCGCCCCCGAGTCGGCCTGCACCTCGGTGCAGCTGCACCTGCAGGTGGCCCCCTCCGAGTTCGCCGCGCACTGGAACGCCGCGCAGGCGCTGTCCGCGCCCCAGGTCGCGCTGGCCGCGAACTCGCCGTTCTTCTTCGGCAAGCGGCTGCACGCCGAGACCCGCATCGAGCTGTTCAAGCAGGCCACCGACACCCGGCCGGTCGAGCTGAAGAACCAGGGCGTGCGACCCCGCGTGTTCTTCGGCGAGCGCTGGATCACCTCGATCTTCGACCTGTTCGAGGAGAACGTCCGGTACTTCCCGACCCTGCTGGCCGAGACCAGCGACGAGGACCCGATGGCGGCGCTCGAGGCCGGCGTCGCGCCCGAGCTGTCCGAGCTGCGGCTGCACAACGGCACGGTCTACCGCTGGAACCGGCCGATCTACGACATCGTCGGCGGCACCCCGCACCTGCGCGTCGAGAACCGGGTGCTGCCCGCCGGCCCGACCATCGTCGACGTGCTCGCCAACGCGGCCTTCTACTACGGCGCGATCCGGATGCTCGCCCACGAGGACCGCCCGGTCTGGACCAAGATGAGCTTCGCCGCGTGCGAGGAGAACTTCCGGCGGGCGGCCCGCGACGGCATCGACGCGCGCCTGTACTGGCCCGGCTTCGGCGAGCTGTCGGCCGACGAGCTGATCCTGCGCCACCTGCTGCCACTGGCCCACGAGGGGCTGCGCCAGTGGGGGGTCTCCGATGCCGTGCGCGAGCGGTTCCTCGGGGTCATCGAGGGCCGCTGCAAGACCGGCCAGAACGGAGCCGACTGGCAGAGCCGCGCCGTGCAGGCCTACGAGGACGCCGGCTGCGACCGCCGCGAGGCGCTGCGCCGGATGCTCGCGCAGTACACCGAGCACATGGACTCCAACGAGCCCGTGCACACCTGGCCGCTGCCCTGACCCCGCGCGTACGGTGGTGCGCATGCTCGAGACATCGAAGGCGTTCAGCGGCATCGCGGTCAAGGACATCGCGCAGAGCAAGCACTTCTTCGGCGACGTGCTCGGCCTGCAGGTCGACGACGGCGAGATGGGGATGCTCGTCCTGCGCCCCACCGGCGGCCGGCCGATCCTGCTCTACCCCAAGCCCGACCACGTGCCGGCCACGTACACGGTGCTGAACTTCCCGGTCGACGACGTCGGCGCGGTCGTGGCGGCGCTCACCGAGCGCGGGGTCACCTTCGAGCACTACGAGGGCACCCCGGCCGAGACCGACGACGACGGGGTCTTTCGCGGTGGGGGCCCGCTGATCGCCTGGTTCACCGACCCGTCGGGCAACGTCATGTCGGTCATCGAGGGCCCCGGCCTCGACGGCTGAGCGTCAGCCCGTGGTGTCGTTCCAGGCGCGCACCGCGGGGACGTCCCGCTCGTGGTCGAGCACGCACACCGCACCCGCCTCGAGCAGGAGGTGGGCACCGAACCGGGCGTCCTGGCGCAGGTAGGTGGCGGTCAGGATGCGCAGCAGGTGCCCGTGCGCCACGAGGGCGACGTCGCCGCGCTGCAACGGCTCGGCCACCCGGGTCAGCACCCGCGACGCTCGGGCGGCGACCTCCTCGACCGTCTCGCCCGGGGTGTCGCCGGGTACGACCCCGTCGCCGAACACCGTCCAGCCCGGGTCGCCCAGGCTCTCGCGGATCTCGGTCGTCGTCCGCCCCTCGTAGCCGCCGTAGTCCCACTCCACGAGGTCGTCGTCGGTGACCGGGTCGAGCCCGGCGAGCTCGGCGGTCCGCCGGGCCCGTGCCAGGGGTGAGCACAGCACCAGCTCGAGGTCGAAGCGGGCCAACCGGGGGGCGAGCAGACGGGCGTCGCGCTCGCCGTTCGCGGTCAGGGGCAGGTCGGTGCGGCCGGTGTGCCGGCCGTCGCGGCTCCACTCGGTCTCACCGTGGCGGAGGAGGACGAGACGGCCGGTCGGCTCGGCTGCTGGCGACATGCGCACCACTGTGGCATCCCGGTGGAAGGATGAGCGACATGCCGTCCTACGTCGCGTTCCTGCGGGCCGTGAACGTGGGTGGCCGCTTCGTGAAGATGGCCGAGCTGCGCACCGAGCTCGAGGGCGCCGGCTTCACCGACGTCGAGACGCACATCCAGTCCGGCAACGTCCTCGTCCGCAGCGGGCGGCGGTCCACCGGCGCGGTCGCCACCGAGATGGCCCGGGTGCTGGGGGAGTGGGCCGGCTTCGACGTGCCCTGCATCGTGCGCACTCCCGCCGAGCTGCGCGCGGCCCTGGCCGCCGTCGACGCCGTCCCACCGCTCCTCGAGGGCGGGCGCCGCTACCTGGCCTTCGCCGACGGCGCCGTGCCGTCGGCGGCGGCCGCTCAGCTCGACGCGTGGGACGCCCCGGGCGAGCGGTGCCTCGTGCTCGGCTCGGAGATCCTCGCCGAGATGACCAACGGCTTCCAGAAGACCAAGCTGACCAACACCCGGATCGAGCGGATCACCGGCCGCACGACCACCTGGCGCGACCTCAAGGTGGTCCGCGCCCTCGACGAGAAGTGGGGAGCCTGATGTCCCAGCAGCCAGCCCAGCCGGAGACCGGTGGCACCGGCCTCGGCCACCGCAGCGTCACGATGACCCGCACCGAGAAGGGCACCTACCTCGTGACCAACGTCCGAGGCGGCACCCTGAGCGTCGGCGGGGGAGGCGAGTCCGCCGACTTCACCCCGGTCGAGCTGTTCCTCACCTCGATGGCGGCGTGCAGCGCCACCGACGTCGACTTCATCACCAGCCGGATCGCCGAGCCGGTGCAGTTCGACGTCACCTCCGAGGGGGTCAAGATGCGCGACGGGGGCGAGAACCACCTCGGCGACATCGAGGTGACGTTCACCGTGCGCTTCCCCGAGGGCGAGGCCGGCGACCGGGCCCGCGAGCGGCTCCCACGGGCCATCGAGCAGAGCCGCGACCGGCTGTGCACGGTGTCGCGCACCGTCCAGCGCGGCGCACCGATCGACATGCACGAGGGCTGATCGCGATGGAGGCGGACCCGGCCCTGGCGGCGGTCAAGACCTACAACTACCTCCGCATCGCCCTCGCGGCCCTGGTGCTGCTGCTCTACACCGCCGTCGTGCTCGAGTGGTGGGCCGCCGGTCGCTGCCTGCAGACCTCGATCAGCGCCTACTACTACACCCCCGTGCACGCGGTCTTCATCGGCGTGCTCGTCACGATGGGTGTCTGCCTGGTCGCCCTGAAGGGCAACACCGACGGCGAGGACGTGCTGATGAACCTCGCCGGGATGCTCGCCCCCGGCGTCGCCTTCATCCCCACCCGCGGTGCGGAGCAGTGCAGCTCGGCACCGTTGCTGGACACCGACATCCCAGCGGCGGTGGCCAACAACATGCCCGCCCTGTTCCTCACCGGGGCGGTGGTCGGCACCGCCGCGCTCGTGATCGCGCGGCGACAGGGCGGCGGCACCGGGCTCAGCACGGCCGACCGGCTCGGCCTGGGGCTGACCCTCGCCGTGCTCGGTGGGGGCATGGTCTGGTTCTTCGTGGCGCGCGACAGCTTCATCGCCCACGGCCACGACGCCGCGGCCATCCCGATGTTCCTGGCGATCGTCGGGGTGGTCTGGCTCAACGCCCGCGGCGTGAGCACCGCCGTGCGCGAGGGTGCCGCGCCCACGACCCACACCCGGTACGTCGCGATCTACCGCGGCATCGCCGTGGCGATGCTGGTCGCCCTGGTGGCCACGGTCGCCATCAACCTGGCGACCTCCTCGGCGCAGATCGTGCTCTGGGTCGAGGTCGTGCTCATCACCCTGTTCGCGGGGTTCTGGCTGGTGCAGACCACCGAGCTGTGGAACCGCGGGTTGCGCCGAACCTGAGACGGCGCGACCGGCGCACTGACACGCTCTGCGGGTGCCGGAACGCGTCATCCTCCTGTCGACGACCGTGCCCACGCCCCCGCGGTGGTGCTCGACTTCCTCCTCGACCTCGACCGCCACCACGGGCTGCACCCGTTTCTCGTGCGTTCGGTGCCCGGTTGACCCGCACCAGCGCGACGTCGTTCCGCAGTGACGCAGGCGCCGCCCCGGGCTGCACCATCGCGGCCACGACGGATGCCGTGGAGTCACCCGACGGGTGCCTGGTCACCGAGCGGGTCGTCGTGGGAGCACCGCGACTGCTCCTGGGCTACATGACGGGACAGGCGGCGGTGGCGCACGCCCGCACCTACCGGATGCTCTCGAGCGCGCTGGCCTGACCCGCGTCCCGGTCGGGGGTGTCCGCGCCTCTATCGTGGGCGCATGGCCCGCTACCTCGACGTGCACCCGGTCGACCCGCAGCCCCGGGCGATCGCCCAGGCGGTGGCGGTGCTGCGCGAGGGCGGCCTGATCGCGTACCCGACCGACTCCGGCTACGCGCTCGGCGCGATGATCGGGAACCAGCAGGGCAAGGACCGCATCCGTGAGATCCGCCGGCTCGACGACCGCCACCACTACACGCTGATCTGCCGCGACTTCGCCCAGCTCGGCCAGCTCGTGCACGTCGACAACGCGGTGTTCCGCGCCGTGAAGGCGTCCACGCCCGGGCCGTTCACGTTCATCCTCCCGGCCACCCACGAGGTGCCCCGCCGGCTGCAGCACCCCAAGAAGCGCACCGTGGGCGTGCGCATCCCCGACCACCCGGTGGTCAAGGCGCTGCTCGCCGAGCTCGGTGAGCCGCTGCTCTCGTCGACCTTGATGCTGCCCGGCGAGGCCGAGCCGATGACCGACGGCTGGGCCGTCAAGGAGGAGCTCGACCACGTCGTCGACGTCGTCATCGACTCGGGGGAGTGCGGCACCGACCCGACCACGGTGGTCGACTTCTCCAGCGGTGCCGCCGAGGTGGTGCGGGTGGGCTCCGGGGACCCCTCTCGGTTCGAGTGACCGCGAGTCAGGCCTGCTCCACCCCAGTGGCGGCGGCCCTCAACTCGGTGAGCACCCGGGCGTCGATGCCGCCGGGCGAGCGCCTCGTCTCGAGGTTCACCTCGGACATCCAGGCGTCGAGGGCGTCCTCGACGTCGGGGCCGCCACGCCCCACCGTGTCGAGCAGCGCGGCCACCTCGTCGCGCAGGGCCCCCTGGAGCGGCTCGACGTCCTCGGGCCCGCCGAAGAGCAGCGTCGACAGGTCGTGCAGCCGGGCCAGCTCGCGCGGCGCGTCCGGGTGGTCGTCGACGCGCAGGTCGGCGAGCACACCGCACCCGTCGTAGCCGGCCCCCGGGGCGAGGGCGAGGATCGCCGCACTCTGCCGTCCGCGGGAGTCTCCACCAGCGGCGTCCCCGGCGAGAACCGTTGCGATCAGGCGATGGTCGAGGGGTTGACCCGCCGTGCCGAGCCAGGCCGCCTCCATCGCCTCGACCACCTCGGGGCCGGTCAGGATGTTGCCCTGGATCGCGTAGGCGGTGCGCTCGTCGCCCGCCGCGACCCCACCGGCCCAGTCGAAGCAGCCCCCACCGGTGAAGGTGGTGGCGCCCGTCGGGCCGACCGCACCCACCTGCCGCTGGTCGCGCCCGTCGTCACCGGCGACCGCGGCATCCAGCGCGGCGCCGACCTCGGTGCCGGCCGCGAGGGCGTCGAGCACCTCGTCGAGGTAGGCGACCCGGGCCAGCGACTGGGTGGCGACGGCGCCGACCCCCTGGCGCACGGCCGGCACGACCGAGCCGACGGCGAGGAACTTGCTGGCGACGGCGACACCCCAGGCGTCACCGTCCCGGGCTGCGATCGAGAACGTCATGGCGACAGCGTAGGTGGCGTCCCGACGGCCCTCAGACGACGTCGAAGAGCTCGGTGTGGATGCGCCGTCCCGGTACCCCGCGGTCGCTGATGATGCGCGTGGCGGCGGCCACCATCGGCCCCGGGCCGCAGATGAAGTAGTCGACCACCTCGCGCCTGCGGCGTGGCGGGAGCGCCGTCTCGAGCACGTCCCGGGTGAAGCGGCCGACCTCGCCGTCCCAGTCGTCGGGTGGCTCCTCGAGGATCTCGACGAGGTTGATGTCGAGCTTCTGGTCGAGGTGCTCGTGGTCGGCACGGTGGAGCAGGTCGTCGGCGGTGCGGCCCGCCACGACGAGCAGCAGCGGCCGGGTGTCTCCGCAGTCGGCCAGGGTGCGCAGCATGCTGAGCATCGGGGTGATCCCGACCCCGCCGGCGATGAACACGAACCGGTCCGACGTGAGCCCGTCGAGCGTGAACGCGCCGTGCGGGCCGTCGAGGAACACGCTGCGGCCCGGGCGCAGCCCCGCCACGAGGTCGCTGAAGTCACCGATGCCCTTGATGGTGAACTCCTTGCGGGCCGGCTGGGTGGCCGCGGAGGCGATCGTGAACGGGTGCTCCTCGAAGACGAAGGGCGACGTGCCGATCTTCAGCCAGGCGAACTGGCCCGGGCGGAACCGCACTCCCTGGTGACCCGCGGCGTGCAGCACCAGCGTGACCGCGGTGGGTGACTCGCGCCGTACCTCGTCGACCACGTAGCGGTTCCGGCGCGAGCGCAGCGGCCGCCACAGCCAGCGGTGGGCGATCGCGGCGAGCATGGCCAGCGCCACGAGCACGAACCAGATGCGCGCCTCCGGGTAGCGGGTCAGGTCCTCGAGCCAGAGCACGTGCAGGGCGGTCGCGAGCAGCGC
>DASSQL010000228.1:0-3176 GCA_035702525.1 Ornithinibacter sp.
GGCGAAGGGCGACGACGGACGCACGACGCGCATCGGTCTCGCCGTCGGGGTGGCCGCCCTGGCCCTCGCGGCCGGCATGGCTTTGGTGGCAGGGACCCGTCGGCGCCGCTCCGGCTGAGGCCGGGCGGAACCGTGGCGCCGCGCCGAATGCCACGTCGCTCCAGCCGATTTCACGGGGGCGGCCCGCTCCTGCTACTGTCTCTCCTCGCGCGCCATTAGCTCAATTGGCAGAGCAGCTTACTCTTAATCAGCGGGTTCGGGGTTCGAGTCCCTGATGGCGCACCACCACGAGGCCTCCCGCACGGGGGGCCTCGGTCGTTCCCACCCCCGGCCCGGCGGGCGCACCGGCAGCCTCCGTATGATCCAGCGGTGACCGCGATCCCGCTCGACGCCTCGGTGATCGTCCCGAGCCACCGTGGCGCGCACCGGCTCCCCGCGCTCCTCGAGGCGCTGTCGCGCCAGGACCACCCCGGCCCGTGGGAGGTCGTCGTGGTGCTCGACGGGGTGCTCGACGAGTCCCCCGCGGTGCTCGAGTCGTGGTCGGGCCGGCTCCCGCTGCGGGTGCTGACCTCCGAGCAGCCCCGCGGGGTCGTCGCGGCACTCAACGACGGCTTCGCCGCGGCCCGTGGGCGGGTGCTGATCCGGTGCGACGACGACCTCACCCCCACCCCCCACATGGTGCGCGGCCACGTGGACCACCACCGCGACCGCGACGACCTCGGGGTCTCGTGCGCCATGCGCGACGTCGTCACCGACACCCCCTACTCGCGCACCTACGGCGAGGCGACCGGCCGACGGCGGCTGGAGCAGTGGTACGCCAGGCCGGCCGAGCTCCGGTGGGTCGACTGGTCGGCCCACAACTCGGTCACCAGGGCGGCCTGGGACCGGCTCGACCACGGGTTCGACCCGCGCTTCGTCTACGGGCAGGACAGCGAGCTGGGGTATCGCCTCGCGCGCTCGGGAGTGACGATCATCGTCGACCCGGCGCTCGAGGTCGAGCACCGCGGAGCGGCGCTGTCCGCGGCGAACCGGGTTCCGCGGGCCTACGTGGCCGGCGCGTCCAGGGCACTCTTCGAGCGCGTCCACGGCGCTAGCCACGCTGCGGCGGAGGCGGGCCCACGGTCGACGCGAGAGCGCGCGTGGACCGCGGCGGTGGGCCTCATCGCATGGCTGCTGCGGGACTGGTCGTCGTACCAGCGCCTCGGTCGCGTCGTCGAGGTGTGGGCCCCACGCCTGCCCCGGGCCGTCGGGGCCCGGCTCGTCGCCCTCGCGGCGGAGAGCGCCGGTCGCGCGGGCCGACTCCACGGCCCGACCGACCTCGCCACCCTCACCACGCAGAAGCGGCGTGAGCTGGACCGCGAGCGCGAGTCGCAGGGGCCGCCCAGCGGCCGCTGATCAGGTCAGCCGCGGCGCAGGCGGCGGTAGACCAGCCAGCCACCGACCACGGCGACCACGGCGACGACCGCGGCGATCCGCTCGACCCGCAGGTCGCCCTCCGGTGTGGTCGCGACGTCGGCGAAGCGGGCCTTCGCGGCCTCGGTCTGGCGGTTGATGATCGTCTTCGGGCTCACCCGGTGGGTGAGCTCGTCGATGGTCTGGGCCAGGCGCTCGCGACGGGCCGAGATCTCGGCCTCGAGGGCCGGGATCGAGATCGGGGCCGGCACCGCGGGGGCGGCGACGGCCGCTCCGTCGGCGGCGGGCTGGGTGGCGCTCATGGTGTCCTCACTCGAGTCCGAGGTCGCGGCGGAGCTTCGCGACGTGGCCGGTGGCCTTGACGTTGTAGAAGGCGTGCGAGACCTGGCCGTCCTCGTCGACGACGACGGTGCTGCGGATGACGCCCTCGACCGTCTTGCCGTACAGCTTCTTCTCGCCGAAGGCGCCCCACTCGTTCATCACCGCGCGGTCCGCGTCGGACAGCAGCGCCACGGTCAGGCCCTCCTTGTCGCGGAACTTCGCGAGCTTGGCGGGGGCGTCGGGCGAGATGCCGAGCACGGTGTAGCCGTCGGCCTTGAGCGACTCGAGCGAGTCGCTGAAGTCGCAGGCCTGCGTCGTGCAGCCCGGGGTCATCGCCGCCGGGTAGAAGTAGACGATCACCTTGCCGCCACGCAGGGCGCTGAGCGTCACCGGTGCACCGGTGTCGTCAGGCAGCGTGAAGTCGGGAGCGGTGTCTCCGGGGCTGAGCCGGTCACCCACGTCGGGCCTCCTCGTCGGGTCGTCGATGCTGACGCACAACCTACCCCGGCCGTTCGTCGTCATGTCCGCTGGTCGCGCGGAGCCGGGCGGGCACCAGTGCGCAAGGCGGGACTCGAACCCGCACACCCGAGGGAACCAGGACCTAAACCTGGCGCGTCTGCCAGTTCCGCCACTTGCGCGCAGCCGCCAGTATGCCGTGCGACGCGCTCGTGCGGGACCCCGGCCGGGTCGGGTGCCGCCGGCCGGCCGGTCAGCCCAGCAGGTCGCGCAGGACCGGAACGAGCGCGCGGAAGGCGTTGCCCCGGTGCGAGATCGCGTTCTTCTCGATGTCGGTGTACTCGGCCAGGGTGCGGGTGTCGCCGTCGGGCACGAACACGGGGTCGTAGCCGAACCCGTTCGTCCCGCGCGGTTCCCGCACGAGCGTGCCGGTGACCCGGCCCTCGACCCCCTCGACCCGGCCGTCGGGCAGCGCGACGACGGCCGCGCAGACGAAGGCCGCCGCGCGGTGCTCGTCCGGCACGTCACCGACCTGCTCCAGGAGGAGGTCGAGGTTGGCGCGGTCACGGACCGCGCGCGCGGCATCCGCCCCGGCCGTCGACCCCGACCAGCGGGCCGAGAAGACGCCGGGCGAGCCGCCGAGCACCTCGACCGCCAGCCCGGAGTCGTCGGCCACGGCCGGCAGCCCGGTGGCCCGCGCCAGCGCGACGGCCTTGAGCCGGGCGTTGCCGAGGAAGGTCACCTCGGTCTCCGCGACGTCGGGGGCGCCCTCGACGTCGTCGGCACCGACGACCTCCAGCCCGAGCTCGTCGACCAGGTCCGCGAGGATCTGCCGCAGCTCGTGGACCTTGTGCTCGTTGCGGGTCGCGAGCACGAGCCGGCGGGTCACGCGAGCCGCTCCCGGGCGGGGGCGGCGAGGGCCTCCTGCTGGACGCGGCTCAGCTGCGCGCAACCGGTGGTCGCGAGGTCGAGCAGGTCGCCGAGCA
>DASSQL010000229.1:0-10747 GCA_035702525.1 Ornithinibacter sp.
CAGGAAGCCGACCAGCGCGAAGGCGATGCCCCGGGCGATGAAGCCGATCATCCCCATGACCTCCACGAGGCGCCCCGGGTGCCGCTCGAGGTCGACGAGGAAGTCGCGGGTCCACCCCGACCAGATGCTGAAGACCCCGACGCCCGCCACCGCGAGACCGGCGACGACGACGAGGGCGCGGCCGCCCGGCATCCCGAGCAGCGTCGAGGTGATGCTCACCGTCGACTGCCGGCTGGTCTGCCCCGACCCGACCGCGAAGGCGGCGGCGCTCCAGGCCACGGTGACGTACGCGATGCCGTCGGCCGCGTGCTCGAGACGCTTGAACCCGTTGTGGCAGTGGCGACCCGTGATGGCGCGAGCGATGTTCCACAGCGCGACGACCGAGAACCCGACGACCCCCACCCACAGGCTGGCCCGGCCGCCGAACGTCGACGAGATCGAGGTGAGGGCACCGGTCTCGTCGGCCGTGCTGCTCCGCGCGCCCCAGGCGATCCGCAGGCCGGCCCACCCCATGGCCACGTGGAGCACCCCGTCGAGGAAGAACCCGACCCGCGCGCCGGTGCTGACGACGGCGTGCGTCTCGGCCGTCTCGGCGGCGTGCGTGGTGACCTCGGCGAACGCCCCCGCGGTCTCGGCAGCCTTCTCGGCGACGTCGTGCGCCACCTCGGCGGCCTTCTCCGCGGCCTCCTCGACCGTCTCGAGCACCGACTCGCCCGCGGCGGGGCCGTCGTCCGGCGCGTCGGGGCTGCTCACGAAGGGACGATAGCCCCGCGCGCGTGGGTCGGAGGGCGAGGGAGTCAGACCGGTGGACGAGGTGGTGCTCCATGCCCGGGTCCCCAACGCCGGTCGAGGTCCCACGACGCGCTGACGAACCGGACAGGACATCAGCGTGTCGTGGGATGTCGACGGCCCAGGCCGGCGGAGGGCGTGGGACTCCGCGGAGCCGGCGGAGGGCGTGGGATTCGAACCCACGATGACGTTGCCGCCATAGCGGTTTTCAAGACCGCCGCACTAGGCCACTATGCGAGCCCTCCAACCCGGCGTGGGCCGGGCGAGGACAAGGGTATGCCGGGACGCGGTGGTGAGCGCACGGCATCCGGCACCGAGCGCCGGGTAGGGTCGGAGGCCGACGAGAGGAGCCACCCCATGGGGAAGCTGACGTTCATCGCCGGCATGGCCGCCGGCTACGTGCTGGGTTCGCGCGCGGGCCGGCAGCGCTATGAGCAGATCCGCCGCACCTCGGGCAAGGTGTGGAACTCCGGGCCGGTGCAGAAGCAGGTGTTCAACGCCAAGGAGGCCGCGCGCACCAAGGCGGCTCCCGTGGTGGCCGACATGGTCGCCGACGCCGCCCGCGCCACGGGCGAGAAGCTGCGCTCGAGCCGCACGGTCGAGGCCGAGGCCATCGAGACCGGCACCGCGAGCGCACCGACCAACGGCCGACCGGCTCCTGCGCCGACCGGCTCCGGCGCCGACCCCTGGGCCGCCGCCACGTCGCGGACCGACGGCGCCGCCTGAGCCCCTCCGCTCAGGCGATCGCAGTCGGGTCCACGACCCAGCTCGTCAGCGGTTCGTAGAACCGGTACACCGGCCACGCCGGGTGCCGCGCCCCCTGCGGCGCCGCGCCCGGCGTGGCCGGTTCCCCGTACTGCGGAACCGTCGTCCCGTGCACCGCGCCCTCTGAATGCCCGGTGCCGCGACGCCCCTCGGTTCCGCGTGCCGACCGGCTGGCCCCTGAAACGAGCCGGCCGACGTGCGCAGTCCCTGTGAGGGTCCGACGGGGTAGAGGAGTCGGGGCCGCCCGCCCTGATACACGGCATCCGAGAATTTCCTTCCGGATGCCGTGTCGCGGTTCGCGTGGCTCCTCGCGCCCGCGATCGCGCGCCCGAGAAAAGCCGCAGGTCGGATGTATCAGAGGGGCGTTCGGGCGCTCCTGTTCAGCGTCGATGTTCATCACTACGCTGGATCGAGTCCCCTCTCGTCCGGTCGTGCCCTCACCAGGAGATCCGATGGCTGGCAAGTCCCCCGAGCAGGCCCCACGCGAGGAGACGCCGACGACCGGCGATTCCAAGGCCCCGACCGCGCCCTCCGCGGAAGGGCCCACGTCGGTCCCGCCCACCCCGGTCATCTCGCCGCTGCTGGCGCGCCGGCTCGGCGCCCGCGTGCTCGACCCGGAGACGGTCGTCCTGGCGCCCGGACAGCCACTCCCCCTGCCGACGGTCTACGTCGCCGACACCCTGCTGGTGCGCGACATCGCCGACCCGTTCCTCGACGCCGAGGGCCGCAAGACCCGCGTCGAGGAGCTCATCGCCTTTGCCGGCCTCGAGCGCAACTCGCTCGTGCTCAAGCAGGTGGGGGAGCCGGTCAGCGTGCCCCACCGCGGCAAGAGCGACTCGCTCAGCCCGGACGCGAAGGTCACCGTCACGCGCGTGCGCCTCGAGCGGGACCCCGAGAAGGCCGGCAAGGTCCCCGACGCGTGGCGCTTCCTCCAGGACGCGCTCACCGAACCGTCGGAGCGCGGCAGCCTCCTGTACGACAAGCTCGGCCTGGGCCGGCTGCCCGACCCGACCGACAGCACCGAGGACGACGCCAAGCGTCGGCTGCGCGAGCGCCGTGACCGGCGTGGGCGCAGCATGGCCAGCGGGGTCAGCGTCGAGCACGTCCTCACCGCCGGCGGCGGCGTCTGGGGCGGCGGCGGCGGCGTCTGGGGCGGCGGCGGCGGCGTCTGGGGTGGCGGTGGAGGTGTGTGGGGCGGCGGCGGCCTGCTCGCCGAGTACGGCACCCCCGGCATCGGCGGCCGCAGCCCGGTCGTGTGGTCGGCAACCGACCCACGCACGTCCGTGACCCCGAACGCGAACGCTCCCGTCGTGGCGGTCCTCGACACCGGCCTGGGGAAGCACCCGTGGTTCCCCGACGAGCCGGAGGGAGCCACCGCCGAGCAGTGCACCGGCAGCTGCCCCGGCGCACACCGGCGGGTGACCTTCGGTGGTGAGCCGATCGGCGTGTGGAAGGAGCCGTCCCGCGACCCCGAGAACACCGGCGTGATCATCGACGACGTCAACGGCCTGGTCGACGTGCTGTGCGGCCACGGGACCTTCATCTCGGGCATCATCCGGCAGCGCTGCCCCGAGGCCGTGATCCTCGAGGTGCCCATCATGGCCTCCGACGGAGCCGCCCTCGAGGACGACATCGTCACCGCGCTGGGCCTGCTGCTCGACCGGCACCGCGCCGCGAAGGCCAATCCGGGCAGCATCACCCACGGCGTGCTCGACGTCGTCAACCTCTCCCTGGGCTACTACCACGAGACCCCGGACGAGGCCGACGACTCGGCGCTGCACGACCTGCTCCAGGACTTCGCCGACGAGGGCGTGGTCGTCGTCGCCTGTGCCGGCAACGACTCCACCCGCGCGCGCTTCTTCCCCGCCGCCTTCGCGGAGCCGGGGCACGACGGCCTGGTCGGCGTCGGCGCGACCAACCCCGACGACCGCAGCATCGCGCTGTTCTCCAACGTCGGCGACTGGGTCACCGCCCACGCCCCCGGTGCCGGCGTGGTGAGCACGGTTCCGACGACCCTCACCGGCTCGCTCAACCCGGTGCTCAGCGTCGAGGGCTTCGGGCCCGGGCCGCGGTCCGGCGTCGACTTCGACGACTTCCGTTCCGGCTTCGCGGTGTGGAGCGGCACGTCGTTCGCCGCCCCGTGGATCGTCGGCGACATCGCGGCCGAAGTCGTCCGGGGCAAGAAGTCCCCGACGGTGACCGGCAGCCCGTCGCGGGCGCTCGCGGCCTCCTCCCAGGTCGTGGCGCGGGCCCAGGCCGTCCGCTTCGGCCCGGAGGAGGGCTGATGGGCACCGACGACACCGTCCAGTCGCTCGCGACCCGGGCCGCATCCGCGTTCAGCGCCTACCGCGACGGCGACGTCCGGGCCATGGACGAGCTCGTCGACCTGCTCACGCCGGTGCTCTGGCACACGGCACGAGCGCAGGGCGTCCCCGACGGCGTGGCCCAGGACGCCGTGCAGACCGCCTGGCTGCGGCTCGTCGAGAGCTGCGAGCGGATCAAGGACCCGCAGGCCGTCATGGGCTGGCTCATCGTCACGGTGCGGCGGGAGACCTGGCGGGTCCACAAGGCAGCCGGCCGTGAGGACCACGACCTCGACGAGAACCTCACCGACTCCGTTCCCGACCCCTCGACCGTGGTGCTCCGCCGTGAGGGGCACCGCGTGCTCTGGGGCCACTTCCAGGACCTGCCACCGAAGTGCCAGGCGTTGCTGCGCGTGGTCGCCTTCGCCGAACGACCCGACTACGCCGCGGTCTCCGAGGCCCTGAAGATGCCGATGGGAAGCATCGGCCCCACCCGCGGACGCTGCCTGGCCAAGCTCCGCACCGCTCTCGCCAATGACCCCGCCTGGGAAGGAGGTGCGCTGTGAGCACCGACCGTGACATCGCCGCGCAGCCGCTCGACGACTTCGACAGCACCATCCTCGACACCATCGCGGAGGTCTTCCGCGCTGCCGACCCGGTGCCTGCCGGTCTGACCGAGGACATCAAGTTCGCCCTCACCGTGCAGGCGATGCATGCCGAGGTGGCCGAGCTGCAGCGGGTCGGCGCGGAGAGCGCCCTGGCGCGCTCCGAGTACACCCAGACCCAGACGCTGACCTTCAGCGCCGAGGCCCTGTCCGTCATGATCACCATGTCGCCCATCGACGCCGACGAGGTCCGGGTCGACGGCTGGGTCACCGGCCACGACTCGCCGGTGCGGGTCGAGATCCGGGCCGGCACCCGGACCATCACGGCAGAGGTGGACGACGACGGCCGGTTCACCGTCGACCCGGCACCGCGAGGCCTCGTCCGCTTCGTGTTCCTGCCGGAGGGCGACGTCCGACCCGTCATCACACCCACCGTGGAGATCTGAGGGTACGGATCCGCCGCGACCTGCACGACCACGTCACCCGCCTCGTCGAGGAAGCCGTCCTCGCCAACGCCGCGGGCGCGCCTGCGCGTGCGGAGGCGCTGCTGCGCCGGGCGATCCGGCGGCTGGACACCGAGGCCGACCTCCTCGACGACGCGGCGGTCCTGCGGGCACGGGTGCACGTGACGCACGCGGTGTCCCGTGTGCAGCGCGGCGATCGAGCGGGGGCGTTCGCCCTCCTCGACACCGCCGACGGCCTGTTGGCCGGCGCCCGGCCGAACCACGTGCACTCGCTGGTCGTGGTCCAGCGAGCGGGGCTGCACGGGAGGGTCGGCGAGTGGGAGCGCACCCGCGAGCTGCTCGAGGGCGTGTCCCTCACGGCCGAGGTGGCCCCGAGGACCCGGTGCCTGCTCCACCTCAACCTCGGCCTGACCTACCAGTTCCTGGGCCGGTACCACGACAGCGACGTGCGACTCAGGCGCGCCCACCAGGATGCCGTGGCTCTCGGCTTCCCGGACCTCGCGGCCGCCGCGCTGCACAACCGAGGTCGCCTCCAGATGCTGCTCGGCAACCTCCCGCGGGCGCTGGCGCTCATGGAACAGGCGCGCGAGCTCGGCGGTGACCTGCTGCCACCGGCAGCCGTTCTCGACCGCGCCCGGGTGCTGTCGGAGGCAGGACTGATCGACCAGGCGATGGAGGCACTCGAGGAGGGCGAGCAGGCGGCTCGCGCGGGCGGCATCGCCCACGACGTCGCGGAGGCCGACCTCGAGCGGGCGCGCCTCGCCCTCCTGCGTCAGGAGCACGCCGATGCCCGTGGGTTCGCAGCCCGCGCCGAGCGGCGCTTCGCCCGGGGGTCCGAGACGGCGTGGGCCGTTCGCGCATCCCTGCTCCGCCTCCAGGCGGAGCTGCTCCTGGGTCGGAACCCGTCGGCCACCGCGACGACGTTGTCCGCCCTCGCCGACGGCCCCGCAGCGTCCAGCGCCGTCGGTGCCGAGGCCGCGGTGCTCGCAGCGGAGGCGAGCGCTCTCGTGGGGAACGTGGAGGAGGCCCGCCGACAGCTGGCCAGACCCGAGGTGCGTCGCGCGGCCGCCTTCCCACTCCGGCTCCAGCGCACGCTGGCGCTGGCCCAGCTGCACGACGCCGAGGGCCGCCCGGACCTCGTCCGGCGCGAGCTGCGGCGCGGTGCACACCGGCTGGCGGTCGAGCAGGCGCGGCACACCTCGATCGACTCGCGCACCGCTGCCGCCCTGCACACCAGCCGGCTGCGCGACGCCCACCTCGACCTCGCCATCGCCAGCGGCTCCCCGGCACAGGTCTTCGATGCGACCGAGCTGTGGCGTGGCGTCTCGCAACGCCTTCCCCCACTGGTCGCCTCGCACGACGTGGAGCTGGCCCGCCTCACGGCCGATGCTCGCCGGCTGCACGCCGAGGCCTTCGACGCCCCCGACCCGTCCCGCCGATCCGCGCTGGAGGCGGCGGCACGAGACGCGGAGCGAGCCGTGGCGCGCCGCGACTGGGAGGCGTCAAGCGCTGCACCTCCCCACGCCGAGGAGCGGCCGGTCACGGTCGCAGCACTGCGGCCACTGCTCGACCACGCTCGTTGCGGCCTGCTGAGCCTGTTCATCCACCGCGGGCTGCTCTGGGCTGTCACGGTGACGCCGAGCGGCGCCAAGCTCACCCGCGTTCCCGAGGGCGCCAGCGTGGTGGAGGCAGCGGCCCGGCTTCGGGCCGACCTGGCCACCCGCCGTCTCGCGAGGGGAACGGCCCTCGAGGAGGTCCTCGAGCGGTCGATGCTGCGCACGGCAACATCGCTGGGTGAAGTGCTGGGCCCCGTCCTACCTCGCGCGCACCGGCTCGTCATCATCCCGTCGGCCTCGCTGGCGTCCCTGCCGTGGCGGCTGGTCCCCGGCATCCGCGGCCGCATCGTCACCGTCGCGCCGTCGGCGACGTTCTGGGCCCGCCGGTCGTCGTCGACCCGGCGCCCCGACCGGGAGCAGCGAGTCGCAGCGCTGGCCGGGCCCGGGCTCAGCCGCGCCGTCAGCGAGGTACTGGACGTCGAGCGGGCCTGGGGTATCGGCCCGACGGTGGGCCACACCGGTGTGGCGACAGGGGCCCAGCTGCGAAGGGCCTTGTCGGACAGCACGATCGTCCACGTCGCTGCTCACGGCATCCACCAGGACGAGAGCCCCCTGTTCTCCTCGGTCATGATGGGTGACGGACCGGTGTTCGCGCACGAGTTCCAACGCACCGGCATCGGGGCGGAGCACGTGGTGCTGTCGTCGTGCGAGGTGGGGCGCACCCACGTGCGAGCCGGCGACGAGGCGCTGGGGCTCACGGCCAGTCTGCTCGCCACCGGCGTGCGGTCCGTCGTGGCGGCCGTCGGGCCGGTCGGCGACGAGGACGCCCACACCGTGATGTCGGCCTACCACCAGGTGCTCGCGCAGGGCCTCGATGCCGCCGAGGCCCTCGAGATCGCCAGCGCGGGCGTCGAGGAGGGGCGGCTGTTCTGCGCCTACGGGGCGGACTGGGCCGCTGCTCCGGTCGTGACCAGGGCTCCGCAGCGTCAGATGAACAGGGCGGGCTCGGCGAAGAGCGCGTCGTAGGGGTCCTCGCCGGGGACGTCGGGGAAGCGCACCTTCGCGGGGATGCCGGTCGCGACCGCGCCTGCGGGAACCGGCTTCACGACAACGGAGTTCGCCCCGATCTGCACGTCGTCGCCGATCTCGATGTTGCCGAGCACCCGCGCGCCGGCTCCGATGGTGACGCGGTCGCCGACGGTCGGGTGCCGCTTGGTGCCGCGGGCCAGAGTGCGGCCGCCCAAGGTCACACCGTGGTAGAGCATCACGTCGTCACCGACGACGGCGGTGGCGCCGATGACGACGCCCATCCCGTGGTCGATGAAGAACCGGCGGCCGATCTGCGCGCCGGGGTGGATCTCGACCCCGGTCACCGACCGCACGACGGTCGACAGCGCGCGGGCCGCGGGGCGGGCTCCGGGCTTCTGCCACAGCTTGTGCAGGCCTCGGTAGGCCCAGATCGCGTGCAGCCCGGGTGAGTTCACGGCCACGTCGAACCGGTTCTCGGCGGCGGGGTCACGCCGCATGGCGGCGTCGAGGTCCTCGCGGATGCTCGCCCGGGCGGCACGGATGATGGACATGTCAGTCGACGAGACCCTCGAACAGGATCGTCGACAGGTAGCGCTCGCCGAAGCTCGGGATGATGACGACGATGGTCTTGCCGGCGTTCTCCGGGCGCGAGGCGACCTGGTTCGCGGCGGCCAGCGCGGCACCGGAGGAGATGCCCACGAGCAGGCCTTCCTCGGTGGCGGCGCGGCGGGCCCACTTCACCGAGGTCTCGGCGTTCACGTCGATGACCTCGTCGTAGACGGTGGTGTCGAGGATCTCCGGCACGAAGTTGGCGCCGATGCCCTGGATCTTGTGCGGGCCGGGGGCGCCGCCGTTGAGGATGGCCGACTCCTCGGGCTCGACGGCGATGATCTGCACGCCGGGCTTGCGGGCCTTGAGCACCTGGCCGACGCCGGTGATGGTGCCACCGGTGCCGATGCCGGCGACGACGATGTCGACCGCGCCGTCGGTGTCCTTCCAGATCTCCTCGGCCGTGGTCTTGCGGTGGATCTCGGGGTTCGCGACGTTGGCGAACTGGCGGGCCAGCACGGCGCCCTCGCGCTCGGCGACGATCTCCTCGGCCTTGGCGACGGCGCCCTTCATGCCGACCGACGGGTCGGTGAGGATCAGCTCGGCACCATAGGCCCGCAGCAGCGCGCGACGCTCCTTGCTCATCGACTCCGGCATGGCGAGCACGACCTTGTAGCCACGCGCCGCCCCCACCATGGCCAGCGCGATGCCGGTGTTGCCCGACGTGGCCTCGACGACCGTGCCACCGGGCTTGAGGTCACCCGACGCCTCCGCCGCGTCGATGATCGCGACCCCGATGCGGTCCTTGACCGAGCTCGCCGGGTTGTAGAACTCGAGCTTCGCGGCAACGATCGCGTCCCCGTCGATGATCCGGTTGAGCCGGACGAGCGGGGTGTTGCCGACGGCCTGGGTCACGTCGTCGAGGATGGGCATCGCGGGGCCTTTCGCTGGAACGGGGCCGGCCACGCACCCTGGGTGGGCACACGGCATCCGGCTCGAAGGAGCCGACGACGATGGCAACCGTCGCCTGCTTATACGTATTCCAACAGAGAGTTATCACCGGGCACAACGACGTCTCGTGGGGTGCGCCGCAGGTCAGCGGTCGAGCAGGTCGCGCTGGACGGCGTTGAGCGGCAACCGGCGGGCCTTGTCGTCGGCGGCGGCGGCCTCGCCCGGCCGGTCGAGCCGGCGCAGCAGGGCGGCCCGGGTCGCGTGCCAGAGCGGGTAGTCGCGCAGCCCGTCGATCGCGTCGACGAGGTCGAGCCCCTGCTGCGGGCCCCGCGCCTCGGCCACCGCGACGGCGTGGTTGAGCCGCACCACCGGCCCGTCGTCGACCCGCAGCAGCACCTCGTACCAGGACTCGATGGCCGCCCAGTCGGTCTCCTCCCACGACGGGGCCAGCGCGTGGCAGGCGGCGATCGCGGCCTGCACGACGTAGGGGTCGGGGTGCGCGGGCGACAGGCGCAGCCCCTCACCCACGAGCGGCACCGCCTCGGTGATCGCGGCGCGGTCCCATTGACTGCGGTCCTGGTCGGCGAGGAGCACGGCGGCCCCGGTCGGGTCGGTGCGGGCGGCGCGGCGCGAGTCCTGGAGCAGGATCAGCGCCAGCAGGCCGGTGGCGCCGGGGTCGTTGGGGCGCAGGCGGTGCAGCAAGCGAGTGAGCCGCAGCGCCTCGGCGACCAGGGCGGGGCGGGTCAGCTCGGGGCCGGCGGTGGCGGCGTACCCCTCGTTGAACATGAGGTAGGTCGTGGCGAGCACGGTGTCCCAGCGCTCGGGCAGGTCATCGGCCGACGGCACCCGGTACGGGATGCCGGCCAGCCGGATCTTCTGCCGGGCACGGGTCAGCCGCTTGGCCATCGTCGGCTCGGAGACCAGCAGCGCCCGGGCGACCTCCTCGGTGCCGAGGCCGCACAGGGTGCGCAGGGCCAGGGCGACCCGGGTCTCCGGGGCGAGGCTGGGGTGGCAGCAGGTGAACACGAGCCGCAGCAGGTCGTCCTCGACGACCTCGGGCCCGGGGTCCTCCTCCGGCAGCACCGTGCCGGTGAGCGACCCGAACGCGAGGGCCTCCTTGGGCCCGCGGGCCGACTCGCGGCGGATCAGGTCGACCGCGCAGCGGCGGGCCGTCGTGCGCAGCCACGCGACCGGGTTGTCCGGGATGCCGTCGCGCGGCCAGGTCTGCAGCGCGCGCACGCTGGCGTCCTGTACGGCGTCCTCGGCGAGCGCGAGGTTGCCGGTCCAGCGGGCGAGGGTGGCGAGGACGTCGCGGCCGGCGACCCGGACGAGCTCGGCCAGGGCGCGGTGGGCGTCCTCGGGGGCGAGCGGACTCGCCCCCGAGGCGACGGCACTCACATCGGGAACTCGATGACGGGGCGCACCTCGACGGCGCCGTCCCCCGCGCCCGGGATGGTCGCGGCGACCCGCACCGCCTCGTCGAGGTCGGCGCACTCGAGCAGGTAGAAGCCGGTGAGTGCCTCCTTGGTCTCCGCATAGGGACCGTCGGTGGTCAGCGGCGTCCCACCCTTGGCCTCGACCCGCACGGTGGTGGCCGTCGAGGTGGGGTACAGCGCGGCACCCCCACGGATCACGGCGCCGGCCGCCTCGGCGAACGCGCTGTACTGCGCGGTCTCCTCGGCGTACTCGGGCAGGGTCCAGTCGACGTCGCGGCTGTAGATCATGGCTGCGTACTG
>DASSQL010000230.1:0-3148 GCA_035702525.1 Ornithinibacter sp.
AGGATGTTCTCACCGGTCTTGCCGGGGCGGTTGGCCGCCTCCTTGTAGTACCGGCGGAACTGCTTCTCCATGACGCCGTAGGTGAAGCGGGCCTTCTGCTTCTCCTGCAGCTGGGTGAGGTACTCCTTCTCCTGGATCCGCCGACGGCCGTGCTGGCCGGGCGGGAAGGGACGGAGGTCGAAGTTCTTGTCGCCGCCGACGAGGTCGGTCTTGAGCCGGCGCGACTTCTTGGTGATGGGTCCGGTGTAACGGGCCATTGCTCTTTATCTACCTTTCGCGAAGTCTCGGGCGCTCAGACGCGGCGGCGCTTGGGCGGGCGAACACCGTTGTGCGGGCTCGGGGTGACGTCCTGGATCGAACCGACCTCGAGGCCGGCTGCGGTGAGGGAACGGATGGCGGTCTCGCGACCGGAACCCGGGCCCTTGACGAAGACGTCGACCTTGCGCATGCCGTGCTCCATGGCACGACGTGCGGCCGCCTCGGCGGCGGTCTGCGCGGCGAACGGCGTGGACTTGCGCGAACCCTTGAAGCCCACCTGGCCGGCAGAGGCCCAGGCGATGACGGCCCCGGCGGGGTCGGTGATCGAGATGATCGTGTTGTTGAACGTGCTCTTGATGTGGGCCTGGCCCACAGCGACGTTCTTCTTCTCCTTGCGGCGCACCTTCTTGGCGCCCGCGGTACGGCCCTTGGGAGGCATGTGTTCTCTTTCCTACGAGTTCTTCGGAAGCGGCGGAGGTGACGGGCGCAGGGCGCGCGTCACTTACCGGCCTTCTTCTTGCCGGCGACGGTGCGCTTGGGGCCCTTGCGGGTGCGCGCGTTGGTCTTGGTGCGCTGACCGCGCACCGGGAGGCCTCGACGGTGGCGAATGCCCTCGTACGAGCCGATCTCCACCTTGCGGCGGATGTCCGCCTGCACCTCGCGGCGCAGGTCTCCCTCGACCTTGAGGTTGTCCTCGATCCAGTCGCGCAGGGAGACGAGCTCCTCGTCGCCCAGGTCCTTGACGCGGGTGTCCGGGTTGACCCCGGTTGCCGCGAGGGCCTTGCTCGCGCTGGTCCGACCGACTCCGAAGATGTAGGTCAGTGCGACCTCGACGCGCTTCTCGCGCGGGAGGTCCACTCCAACAAGACGTGCCATCTGAGGATGGTTCCTTATCTGTGGTTCCGGAGGTCTGGAGCAGGCACCGGTCCGGCCCATCCTGGTCCGGTCCTCGGCCTCCGGGCCGAGGGTGACGTCCCGCGCCCACCTGCGACTACCAGGTGACCCGTCGGGGGTCGGGTGCTGCGTGCTGCATTCACTTGTGCGTGTGCTCGAAGCCCTGTGGACTCGTGCGGCCCCTGACGGGGCGGTGCTGCGTCTGACTCGCGTCAGCCCTGGCGCTGCTTGTGGCGCAGGTTCTCGCAGATCACCATGACTCGCCCGTTACGGCGGATCACCTTGCACTTGTCACAGATCTTCTTGACGCTCGGCTGAACCTTCATGTCGCCTTTGCTGTCTCGTCGATGACTGTGTTCTAGCGGTAGCGGAAGACGATGCGGCCGCGGGTCAGGTCGTAGGGGCTGAGCTCCACCACCACGCGGTCCTCGGGGAGGATCCGGATGTAGTGCTGGCGCATCTTCCCAGAGATGTGCGCGAGGACCTTGTGACCGTTCGTGAGCTCTACCCGGAACATCGCGTTCGGGAGTGCCTCGACGATCGTGCCCTCGATCTCGATGACGCCGTCCTTCTTGGCCATACCCTCTCAATCCGCCGTTGGGTGACTCTTTCGTTGACTCGAGCCGCCCATGGAAATCGGCCCCGTGCTGCTCACGCAGGGACACACCCATGCGAGGTACGCACACGTGACCGACGTTCAATACTACGGGAGGCGTGCCCTGAGCACGAAATCGGTGGGATGCCGGGCCTCAGGGCCGCGCCCGCAGGTCGGCGACGAACAGGTCGAGGAGGCGGGCGGTGCCGTCGACCGCGCTGAGCTCGCCGGCCCGCACGGCCCGCTCGACCTCGGCCCGGTGCGCCTGCACGCCGGGTGCGTCGCGCACGGCGTCGTGCAGGTGGGCGTCGACCATCGCCCACATCCAGTCCTGCTGCTGGCGCGCACGGCGCACCTCGAGCGACCCCTCGGCCTCGAGGTGCTCGCGGTGCTCGAGCACCGCCGACCACACCTCGTCGAGCCCGGTGCCGGTCAGCGCCGAGCAGGTGAGCACCGGCGGGCGGCGGGTCGAGGGCCCGGGCATCATCATCCGCATGGCGCCCGCGAGCTCGCGGGCCGCGCCGCGGGCCGGCGCCTCGCCGTCGCCGTCGGCCTTGTTCACGGCGATGACGTCGGCGAGCTCGAGGATGCCGCGCTTGATGCCCTGCAGCTGGTCGCCGGCGCGAGCCAGGGTGAGCAGCAGGAAGGTGTCGACCATCTCGGACACGGCGATCTCGTTCTGCCCCACCCCCACGGTCTCGACGATGACGACGTCGTAGCCGGCCGCCTCGAGCACGAGCATCGACTCACGGGTGGCCCGGGCCACGCCCCCGAGCTGGCTCCCCGACGGGCTCGGCCGGATGAAGGCCGCGTCACTGGCGGCGAGCTCTGCCATCCGGGTGCGGTCCCCGAGGATCGACCCCCCGGTGCGGCGCGAGGTGGGGTCGACGGCGACCACGGCGACCCGGTTGCCGCGCTCGACCAGCCGGCATCCCATCGCGTTGATGAAGGTCGACTTGCCGGCGCCCGGGACGCCGCTGATACCGACCCGCACGGCGCCACCGGTGGCGTCGGCGAGCGAGATCAGCAGCTCGGCCGCCCGCTCGCGGTGGTCGGGGCGGGTGGACTCCAGCAGGGTGATGGCCCGCGCCACGTGCTGGCGCGAGCCGGCGCGCACCCCGGCGGCGAGGTCCGCGACGTCGACCGCCGTCACCCGAGCCGCTCGCGCAGGTCGTTGACCAGGTCGATCGCGGCCCGGCTGATGACGGTGCCCGGCGGGTAGATCGCGTCGGCGCCGGCGGCGCGCAGGGCGTCGAAGTCCTGGGCCGGGATGACGCCGCCGACGACGATCATCAGGTCCTGGCGGCCGAGCGCGTCGAGCTCGGCCCGCAGGGCCGGCACCAGGGTGAGGTGACCGGCGGCCAGCGAGCTGACCCCCACGACGTGCACGTCGGCCTCGAC
>DASSQL010000231.1:0-4221 GCA_035702525.1 Ornithinibacter sp.
CGGGTGTCGAGCATCATCCACGCCGACCGCATCGTCGTGCTCGACGACGGCCAGGTCGTGGGCAACGGCACGCACGCGGAGCTGCTCGAGAGCTGCCCGACGTACGTCGAGATCGTGGAGAGCCAGCAGGCGATGGAGGAGGCGGCATGAGCGAGCTCAAGACCGAGGAGGAGAAGGCCGCCGACCAGCGCCGCGGCCCGGCCGCCGCCCGCCGTGGCGGGCCACCCCACCTGCAGATCGGCGTACCCACCGAGAAGTCGCAGGACTTCGTGCCGTCGGCCAAGCGGGTGCTGGGCCTGCTGCACCCCGAACGGTTCATCGTGTGGACCGTCGTCGCGCTGGCCGTCGCCAGCGTGGTGCTCAGCGCGATCGGCCCGAAGATCCTCGGTGGCGCCACCGACCTGATCTTCGAGGGAGTGTTCGGCAAGCAGATCCCTGCGGGGATCACCCAGGAGCAGGCCGTCGCGGGTCTGCGCGCCAAGGGCCAGGACAACCTCGCCGACATGCTCGCCGCGATGGACCACGTCGTGCCGGGCCAGGGCATCGACTTCACGGCGCTGGCCAAGGTGCTGTTGTTCGTCATGGCCCTGTACACGGTCGCGGCCCTGCTGCAGTGGATGCAGGGGCGGATGCTCACCATCGCGGTCAACCGCACCATCTACCGGCTGCGGCGCGACGTCGAGGACAAGCTCAACCGCCTCGCGCTGCCCTACTTCGACCAGCAGCCCCGCGGCGAGCTGCTCAGCCGGGTCACCAACGACATCGACAACGTGGCCCAGAGCCTGCAGCAGACCCTGAGCCAGCTGCTCACCTCGCTGCTGACCGTCATCGCGATGATCGCCATGATGGTGTGGATCTCGCCGCTGCTGGCCCTCATCGCCCTCGTGACGATCCCGATCACCATGGTCGTCACCGCGATGATCGGCAAGCGCAGCCAGAAGCACTTCGTGCAGCAGTGGAAGAGCACCGGCGAGGTCAACGGCGTGGTCGAGGAGACCTACACCGGGCACGAGCTGGTCAAGGTGTTCGGGCGCCAGCAGGAGGCCGACCGGCTCTTCGCCGAGCGCAACGACGAGCTGTACCACGCGAGCTTCCGGGCCCAGTTCATCAGCGGCATCATCATGCCGACGATGATGTTCATCGGGAACCTCAACTACGTCGTCATCGCCGTGGTCGGCGGGCTGCGGGTCGCCTCCGGCACGATGAGCCTGGGTGACGTGCAGGCCTTCATCCAGTACTCGCGCCAGTTCACCCAGCCGCTGACCCAGGTGGCGTCGATGTCGAACCTGATGCAGAGCGGGGTCGCCTCCGCCGAACGGGTGTTCGCCGTGCTCGACGCCCCCGAGCAGGAGCCCGACACCGAGCACCCGGCGACCATCGCCGACCCGCGCGGCCGCGTCGCCTTCGAGGACGTCACGTTCTCCTACCGCGACGACACCCCGCTCATCGAGCACCTCGACCTGATGGTCGAGCCCGGCCAGACCGTCGCGATCGTCGGCCCGACCGGCGCCGGGAAGACGACCCTGGTCAACCTGGTGCTGCGCTTCTACGAGCTCAAGGGCGGCCGGATCACCCTCGACGGCGTCGATATCACCGACCTCACCCGGCACGACCTGCGCTCCCGCATCGGCATGGTGCTGCAGGACACCTGGCTGTTCGGCGGCACCATCCGCGAGAACATCGCCTACGGCCGGCCGGGCGCCACCGAAGACGAGGTCATCGAGGCCGCCCGGGCGACCTACGTCGACCGCTTCGTGCACTCCCTGCCCGACGGCTACGACACCGTGCTCAACGCCGAGGCCGACAACATCAGCGCCGGTGAGCGCCAGCTCATCACCATCGCCCGGGCGTTCCTCGCCGCGCCGTCGCTGCTCATCCTCGACGAGGCCACCTCGTCGGTCGACACCCGCACCGAGCTGCTCGTGCAGCACGCCATGTCCGCGCTGCGCTCGGACCGCACGAGCTTCGTCATCGCCCACCGACTCTCGACAATCAGGGACGCCGACCTCATCCTCGTCATGGAGGACGGACGCATCGTCGAGCGCGGCTCGCACGCCGAGCTGCTCGCTGCCGGAGGCGCTTTCGCCAAGCTGTACGCCGCCCAGTTCCAGGGCGCCGCCACCGACCTCGACGAGGAGCCGTCCGCCGCGGGAGGTGCCCCGGAACTCGTGCGTCCGCTCGGGAGGTGAGGGCCCACCACCTCCACTAGCGTGCTGAGGTCGCCACCGTAGGGGTGGTCGGCCTCGACGTGGAGGACGGGTGGTCGCAGTGGTGGGACTCGCGCAAACCGTGGCAGAGGGCGTACCGGCGGCGGTGAGGACCGCGACCCTGATCGACGCGAGTCCGGTCGACTACCTCATCCTCGCCACGTACTTCGTGTTCGTGCTCGGCATCGGGCTGATCGCGCGGCGCTCGGTGTCCGACTCGCTCGACTTCTTCCTGTCCGGGCGCTCGCTGCCCGCGTGGGTGACCGGCCTGGCGTTCATCTCGGCCAACCTCGGTGCCGTCGAGATCATGGGGATGTCGGCCAACGGCGCCCAGATCGGCATCGCGACGGTGCACTACTTCTGGATCGGTGCCATCCCCGCGATGCTCTTCCTCGGCGTCGTGATGATGCCGTTCTACTACGGCTCGAAGGTGCGCTCGGTCCCCGAGTTCATGTTCCGGCGGTTCGGCACCAAGGCCCACCTGGTCAACGCGATCTCGTTCGCGGTCGCCCAGCTGCTCATCGCCGGGGTCAACCTCTACCTGCTC
The DNA here is from genome assembly GCA_035702525.1 of Ornithinibacter sp. Classification (GTDB taxonomy): domain Bacteria; phylum Actinomycetota; class Actinomycetes; order Actinomycetales; family Dermatophilaceae; genus Fodinibacter. The sequence continues at coordinate 2,755 of DASSQL010000231.1, forward strand.
GGCTCGATCGTGCACGCGCTGCTCGGCTGGCCGCTGTGGTCGGCCCTGATCGTCGCCGCGATCATCGTGCTCTCGTACATCACCCTCGGCGGACTCTCCGCGGCGATCTACAACGAGGTGCTGCAGTTCTTCGTGATCGTGGCCTCGCTGCTGCCGCTCGTCATCATCGGGCTGAACCGGGTCGGCGGCTGGAGCGGCCTCGAGGAGAAGATCACCACCGCGGCCAACAACGCCCCGGCGGCGGCCGAGGTGCCGTCGGCCACCGACCAGCTGAACTCCTGGCCGGGGCAGGCGCTCACCGGGTTCGAGTCGCCGTTCTGGTCGGTCGTCGGCATCGTCTTCGGCCTCGGGTTCGTGCTGTCCTTCGGCTACTGGACGACCAACTTCGTCGAGGTGCAGCGGGCGATGGCGTCCGACTCGATCGCCTCGGCCCGCAAGACGCCGATCATCGGCTCGTTCCCCAAGATGTTCGTCCCCTTCCTCACCATCATCCCCGGCATGATCGCCGCCGTCCTGGTGCCGGAGATCGTCAAGCTGAAGAACGGCGAGGCGGTACCCGGCGGCGCCTCGGGCGAGGGGGTGGCGTTCAACGACTCGCTGCTCTACCTGATGCGCGACCTGCTGCCGAACGGCCTGCTCGGCCTGGCCATCACCGGCCTGCTGGCGGCGTTCATGGCCGGCATGGCGGCGAACATCTCCGCGTTCAACACGGTCTTCAGCTACGACCTGTGGGAGCGGTACATCCGCAAGGACCGCACCGACGACTACTACCTGCGCATCGGCCGGGTCGCGACGGTCGGGGCCACGATCATCGCCATCTTCACGGCCCTGCTGGCGAGCTCGTTCTCGAACATCATGGACTACCTCCAGACCCTGTTCGGGTTCTTCAACGCCCCCCTGTTCGCCACGTTCATCCTCGGTATGTTCTGGAAGCGGATGACGGGCACCGCCGCGTGGATCGGGCTGGTGTCGGGAACCCTGGCGGCCGTGCTGGTCGCCTTCCTCTCCGAGGACGCCTTCGGGTCGCTGAGCCTCGGGGTCATCCCGCTGGGCGGTCAGGGCGCAGCCTTCGTGGCGGCGTCGGCAGCCTTCATCGTGGATGCCGTCCTGTCCGTGGGGATCTCGCTGTTCACCAAGCCCACCCCGGCGGAGGACCTCGTCGGTCTGGTGTACTCGGAGACACCGAAGGAAGTGCGGCAGGACCCCCTCGAGCACACCTACCCCTGGTACCGGCGCACGCTGCCGCTCGCGGGGCTGTCGCTCGCCATGGTCACCGTCCTCAACATCCTCTTCTGAGCAGGAGCAGTCATGGCACAGCAAGAGAAGAAGACGGCCGGCATCTTCGACATCCGCAACATCATCGGCGCGCTGCTCACGATCTACGGCGTGATCCTCACCCTGATGGGCCTGTTCGCCGACCCCGAGACCGAGAAGACCGGCGGCTCGAACGCCAACCTGGTGGCCGGC
>DASSQL010000232.1:0-9046 GCA_035702525.1 Ornithinibacter sp.
GGGCCGCTGGAGCGGAACACGTCGATCTTGAGGTCGTTCTCGGGGATCTCGATGGTGTCGGTCTGCTCGATGAGCGGCACGACCTCGACCGCGGCGAAGCTGGTCTGCCGGCGGCCCTGGTTGTCGAACGGGCTGATCCGCACGAGGCGGTGGGTGCCGCCCTCGACCGAGAGGTTGCCGTAGGCGTAGGGCACGTCGACCTCGAAGGTGGCCGACTTCAGCCCGGCCTCCTCGGCGTACGAGGTGTCGAGCACCTTGACCGGGTAGCCGTGACGCTCGGCCCAGCGAAGGTACATGCGCATCAGCATCTCGGCGAAGTCGGCGGCGTCGACACCACCGGCGCCGGCCCGGATGGTGACCACCGCGGCCCGCTCGTCGTACTCGCCGGCCAGCAGGGTTCGCACCTCCAGCTCGCCGACGGCCTTCTTGACCACGACGAGCTCGCGCTCGGCCTCGAGGAGGGTCTCGGCGTCGTTCTCCTCCTGGCCCATCTCGACCAGGGCCTCCAGGTCGTCGATGCGGGCGTCCATGCCGGTGACCCGGTCGTGCTCGGCCTTGGCCCGGGACAGCCCGGAGGTCACGACCTGCGCCTTCTCCTGGTCGTCCCACAGGTTCGGGTCGGACGCCTGCTTCTCGAAGTCGGCGATGGTCGCCTCGAGCTTGGTCAGGTCGGTCACCTCGCGCACGGACGACATCGTCGTGCGGAGGTCCTTGATCTCCTGGGAGAAGTCGACAGCCACGAGGGTCAAGACTACGCGAGATGGGACGAGGCCCCGCCCACGGCGGGCCCTCGTCCCGGTCCTGCCTCAGCCGCGCGTGATGGGGATCTTCGCGGCGGGCTTGTCGACCTCCTTCGGCGCCGGGACGCGCACCTCGAGGATGCCGTCGCCGTAGGTGGCGGTGATGTCGTCGGCGGTCGCACCCTCGGGCAGCCGCAGGCTGCGCTGCAGGCTGCCGTAGTGGAACTCCGAGCGGTACCCGTCGGGGCGGTCCTCCTCGGACCGCTCCTCGCGGGAGGCCGCGAGGTGGAGGATCCCGTCGGCGACCGTGATGTCGACATCGGTGTCGGGGTCGATGCCCGGGAGCTCGGCCCGGATGACGTAGGTGCCGTCCTCGACGTACTCCTCGACCTTCATCGGCTTGTTGTCGGCAGCCCAGTCGGTCCAGCCTTCGCCGAAGAAGCCCCGGAACATGTCGCGGAACATCCTGTCGACCCGGTCCTCGGTCAGCACCAGGTCCAGCGGCCACGCGTTCTCGCGCTTGACCAGACTCATGAGAACACCTTCTTCCGTGCCCCGTCAGGGGCGAATCGTGCCTTCGTCGCAGGGGGAGCACTCGACGCACCCCCCACGACCGACGGTACTCCGCGAGGTCCTCGGGCTCCAGAGCCCGGGAGGTCCTGAGGCCCTGTGCGACAGACACATTCGTCACACTCGTGACTCGCAGCCGTGGCCTTCCGACCCGCCTCGGACCGGCCGTCGGGCAGCGGCGTGCCCGGGAGGGGTTGGACGCCCGGGGCGCCCGCACCGCCGAGGCGCAGCGGATGACCGTCCGGTGTCACCGCAACCACGGGCCCGGCGCCGCGGCCGGTGTGCTGCGGAAGACACCGGGCAGGGGTTCCCGGACCCGGAGCGTCGGCGAGACGATGCAGGTGGAGCCATCGGCTCTGGGTGGCTCCTCGTCCGCCGACGCGGACGGCGCTGCGCCGTCGAAGAGGTGAGCGGCATGACGACGATGCCGACGACCACGCCCCCCGAGGCCCCCCACCGGTCCTCCGAACCCGGAGCGGCCCACGGGCGGCACCACTGGTGGAGGTGGGTCGCCGGCGTCCTGGCGGTCCTCCTGGTGCTGTTCACGGCAGTGGCCTGGTACTTCTCCGGCCGGATCGCATCAGGCGCGCTGGCGTCGAACCCGGCGTCGTTCCCGCCGGCGTACGACGACGTGGGCATCGTCGCCGTGGACGACACGTCGGTGACCCTGTCCAAGGGCCCTGACGCGGCGGACAACTTCGGCGCCCCGGGCAGCTACGGCCTGGCCTGGGACGGCGGCACCGGCCAGGTCGGGCCGGCGACGGCCAACCCGGACGGCACGGTGACCCGGTCGTTCGAGCTCGTCACGGGGCAGGCGCCCACGGCCGGTGCCACGGCCGCCGTGGAGCGGGCCTACTGGCTCGGGGACCCGGCCGTGACGATGGGCCTGACCACCCGGGAGGTGCAGGTCGACGGGACCTTCCCGGCCTGGTACTTCCCGGCCGACGAGCCCTCGACGACCACGGCGATCGTCGTCCACGGGCAGAACGGCTCGCGGATGGACGGCCTTCGTGAGGTCGACGTGCTGCACGACCTCGGGATGCCGGTGCTCGTCATCACCTACCGCAACGACGTCGGTGCCCCGAAGGACCCCTCGGGCCGCCTGCAGTACGGGGCGACCGAGTGGCAGGACCTCGACGCCGCGGTGACGTGGGCGACCGGGAACGGCGCAGACCACGTCGTCCTCGTCGGTCAGTCGATGGGCGGCGCCGTCGTGGCGTCGTTCCTGGAGAAGTCGCCGCAGGCCGGCGTGGTGAGCCGCGTCGTCCTCGACGCACCGATGCTCTCGCTCGACGAGGCCGTGACCTACGGCGCTCGCGACGAGCTGCCCGGAGGACGAGCGGTGCCGGCCCCGGTCATCTGGGCCGCCGAGCAGCTGACCTCGCTGCGCTACGGCGTGGACTGGTCGGCCGTCGACTACCTCGACGACACCTCCTGGGTGCAGGTGCCGACGCTCGTGCTGCACGGGACGGCCGACCCCACGGTGCCGGTGACGGTGTCGCAGGAGCTGGCAGCGGCCGAGCCCGAGCTGGTGACCCTCGAGACGTTCCCGGACGCGCTGCACGTCGAGTCCTGGAACTTCGACCGGGCGCGGTACACCGACCTGGTCGGGTCGTTCCTCGACACGACGGGATGACCCGGCATCCGGGGAGAGCCGAAGCGCCCCCGGCATCCGGGCATGGCCCGAAAGGGCCCCCTCGGGCGGCGGCGAGGGGGTCCTTCCGGATGGTTCGCGGCGCTCGAGTGGCACGGTCGCCGGACGGCGAGGATCGTGAGGAGATGACCGGGCGGTGCTGGTGGCACCGGCCCCGTCGACGCCCGGTCGACCAGGGCGCGCCGGCACCCTGCCGGCGCGGGAGTCGAAGGAGTGCGTCCATGGCCAATCGCGACATCAATGAGCTCTTCCAGTGGCTCGACCGGCCGATCTTCTGGGACCCGGTCCCGGACTGGCTGAACGAGCGGCTGGACGACCGGATCCGCATCGAGCTCTTCCTCAAGGACCTCGAGGTGCAGCGGGTGGTGCTGCAGACCCAGCTCGAGACGCTCACGAGCAAGATCGACATCCTGACGAAGACGTTGGGCTAGGCATGCCCGCCGTCACCCTCGGGTCGCCGCGGCACCGGTTCGCCGGTGCCGGGGCGCGCCCCGGTGGGGCCGTGATCATCGGGTTCCAGGACCAGGGGAACCTCGGGATGGGCTATCTCGCGTCGACCCTCGAGGCGCACCACCACCCGGTGGAGCTGGTGGAGTTCCGCGACCCGGTGGAGTCGGTCGTCGCCAGGGTCCGGGCGGCCACCCCGGCCGTGGTGGGGTTCTCGCTGATCTTCCAGTTCTACCTGCCGGAGTACCGCACCCTGATCCAGCGGCTGCGTGCCGCCGGGATCGACGCGCACTTCACGATGGGCGGGCACTACCCGAGCCTGTGCCCCGACGAGGTGCTCGAGCTGGTGCCAGAGCTCGACAGCGTGGCCCTGTACGAGGGCGAGTACACCCTCGTCGAGCTCACGGCCGCCCTGCGCCGGGGCGAGGACTGGCAGTCGGTGCCGGGCCTGGCGTGGCGGCACGACGGGGAGGTCGTCCGCAGCCCCGACCGTGGGCTCGCCGAGCACCTCGACGACCTGCCCCTGCCGATGCGATTCAAGGAGCCCGAGCGGGTGCTCGGCTGGCCGACGCTGCCGCTGCTGGCGAGCAGGGGCTGTGCCCGGCGGTGCTCGTTCTGCTCGATCCACACCTTCTACCGAGGGGCCACCGGCAAGACGGTGCGGGTACGCGCGCCGGAGAAGGTCGCCGACGAGATGGAGATGCTCGCCGACACCCGGGCGGTGCGGATCTTCCTCTTCCAGGACGACGACTTCCCGCTGGCCGGGCGACCGGGTGACCGGTTCATCGCGGCGCTCACCGACGAGATCCGGCGGCGTGGCCTGCACGAACGGTGCATCTGGAAGATCAGCTGTCGCGCGGAGTACATCGAGCCGGAGACCTTCGCGATGATGCGCGACGCCGGGCTCTACCTGGTCTACATGGGCCTGGAGTCGGGCAGCGCCGAGGGGCTGGAGGTGCTCAACAAGCAGATCACCACCTCGACCAACCTCTCGGCGGTCGCGACGCTGAAGTCGCTCGACATCCTCGTCGAGTACGGCTTCATGCTCTTCGACCCCAGCACGACCTACGGGTCCGTGCGCGAGAACATCGCGTTCCTGCGCACGATCCTCGCCGACGGCAGCGGAGGTGCCGTCTTCTGCCGGATGCTCCCCTACGGCGGCACGCCCATCCGCGAGCGGCTGCGGGCCGAGGGACGGCTGCGCGGCGACGTGAAGTACCCGGACTACGAGTTCCTCGACCCGCGGCTGGGCACCTACCACTCGCTGCTCGACGCGGCGGTCGCGCCGTGGATCCACGGCACCGGGCTCTCGCACCAGCTCAACTGGGCGTGGCACGAGGTCTTCGTCATCCGCCGGCTGGTCGGTGAGCTGCCCGGGCTCCACGCCTTCGAGACCGACCTCGCGGACCTCACCCGACGCAGCAACGAGGTGCTGTTCGGCTTCGTCGAGGAGACCTCGGTGGCCTTCGAGGCGGGCGACTCGCAGCCGCTGCTCCGGCACGGGCTGCGGGCGCCTCGGGCCCGGCTCGGTGACGAGCTGCTCGAGCTGCGCAACGAGTTCGTCGCGGACCACCAGGACGCCATGCTCGACGCCCTGATGGCCACCGACGGCGTGCACGGGCCGGCATTGATGCCTCAGGTGTTCTGAGCGCGGGCTCCGGTCGCGGTCGGCAGGGCGGATGCCGTGCCGGCCGCGTCCGCTGCGCTGCGGTGCGGGCTCACCCCTTGGAGGTGACGCCGAGCGGGCCCGGCGGCGGAAGGTTGGGAGACGTCCCCGTTGGCCGCATCCGGCTGCTTCGGGGGCCGAGCGAGCGCACCGCAGCGCCGGCTCGCAGCGCCCCTCCCGGGCGGATCGAGAAGGAGAACCATGGACGACACCCCCGACACCACGACCGAGGAGCTGGGCCCGGTCGACTACCTGGTCATCGAGTTCCCCGCAGGTCACCAGAACTTCACCGGCGAGGCCGCCGAGGAGCTCGCCCGGCTGTCCGAGTCCGGTGTGATCCGAGTGCTCGACCTGCTGATCATCGTCAAGAACGACGACGGCTCGGTCGACGCGCTCGAGATCGACGACACCCCCGCGGTCGACTCGATCCGCGCACTCGAGGCCGACATCGCCGAGATCCTCGCCGCCGAGGACGTCGAGCTGCTCGCCGAGGCCATGGAGCCCGGCAGCGTGGCCGGCGTGCTCGTGTTCGAGAACCGCTGGGCCGCACCGTTCGCCGCCGCCGCGCGCCGGGCCGGTGGCCAGCTGATCGCCAACGGCCGGATCCCCATCCAGGCCATCGCCGCATCCATCGAGGCCGAGCTGGCCGACGAAGAAGAAGGGAACTGACATGCCACTTCGTCCCGCACGCGCCGCCCGCCGCGGCGTGATCGGCGCCCCCGTGGCCCGCACGGCCGCCACCGTCGGCACCGCGGCCGTCGTCGTCCACGGCGTCAACCGCCGCAGCGACCGCCGCGAGGACCGGCGAGACCGCCGCTTCTGACGGCATCCCACGCAGTTCCACCGCAGGGGCGCCGCCGTGAGCGGCGGCGCCCCCCGGACCGCTGAGGAGGCGGAGCACGTGTCACCGGAGTTCGCAGGGAAGATCGAGCTGGACATCAGGGACTCGACGCCGGACTGGGCGCCCTACCTGGCGCCGAAGGCCCCGGACGGTGCGCCCAACGTGGTCTTCATCGTCTGGGACGACGTGGGCTACGGCACGATGGACTGCTTCGGCGGGCCGGTGCACACGCCGACGATGAGCCGGATCGCGAACCTGGGGGTGCGCTACTCCAACTTCCACACGACCGCGCTGTGCTCGCCGACCCGCGCCTCGCTCCTGACCGGGCGCAACGCCACCTCGAACGGGATGGCCACGATCGCCGAGTTCAGCTCGGGCTTCCCCGGCATCTCCACCCGCATCCCGTTCGAGAACGGCTTCATCTCCGAGGTGCTGCTCGAGCACGGCTACAACACCTACTGCGTCGGCAAGTGGCACCTGACCCCCGGCGAGGAGACCGGCATGGCCGCCTCGAAGAAGCGCTGGCCGCTCGGCCGGGGCTTCGAGCGGTTCTACGGCTTCCTGGGCGGTGAGTCGAGCTGCTGGTACCCGGACCTCATCCACGACAACCACGCGACCGAGACCCCCGCCACCCCCGCCGAGGGCTACCACATCGCAAAGGACCTGTCCGACAGGGCGATCCAGTTCGTTCGCGACGCCAAGGTCATCGAGCCCGACAAGCCGTTCTTCCTCTACTTCAGCCTTGATGCGGCGCACGCGCCGCACCACGTCTTCACCGAGTGGGCCGACAAGTACAAGGGCACCTTCGACTCCGGGTACGAGGCCATCCGCGCCACGATCCTCGCTCGGCAGAAGGAGCTCGGCCTGCTGCCCGAGGACACCGAGCTGAGCGGCATCAACCCGCACGGCGAGCCCGGCGTCGTCGGGCCGGACGGGCAGCCCTGGCCGATGCTCGACACGGTGCGCCCGTGGGAGTCGGTGAGCGAGGACGAGAAGCGACTGTTCATCCGGATGGCCGAGGTCTTCGCGGGGTACGTCGAGTACACCGACGACCAGGTCGGCCGGGTCATCGACTACCTGGAGTCCAGCGGCCAGCTCGACAACACGATCATCGTCGCGGTGTCGGACAACGGCGCCAGCGGTGAGGGCGGGCCGAACGGCACGTTCAACGAGTGGCGGTTCTTCAACGGGGTGCCGACCCCGACCTCGCTGACCCTCGAGCACATCGACGAGCTGGGCGGCCCCGAGTCGTACAACCACTACAACACCGGTTGGGCGTGGGCGTTCGACACCCCGTTCCCCTACTGGAAGCGCTGGGCGGGCTACGAGGGCGGCATCGCCGACATGTGCCTGGTGGCGTGGCCGGCCAAGATCGCCGCCGACTCCGCCGTGCGCTCGCAGTACGTGCACGCCGTCGACGTGGTGCCGACGATCTACGAGCTGCTCGGCATCACTCCCCCATCGACGCTCAACGGCTACGAGCAGCGGCCGATCGAGGGCGAGAGCTTCGTGGCCTCCCTGACCCAGCCGGACGCCCCGTCCAAGCGCACCCAGTTCTACGCGATGCTCGGCCAGCGGGCCCTCTACGAGGACGGCTGGCTGGCCTGCACCCTGCACCCGCCGCTGAGCGGGTGGGGCAAGTTCGACCAGGACGTCTGGGAGCTCTACCACGTGGAGGTCGACCGCTCCCAGTCGACCAACCTCGCCGAGGCCGAGCCCGAACGCGTCCGGGCGATGGTGGCCCGCTGGTTCGAGCTGGCCGAGGAGTTCAACGGGATGCCGCTCGACGACCGCACGGCCCTGGAGCAGGTCCTGGCCGAGCGCCCCAGCGGCGCACCGCCGCGCGAGCGCTACGTGTACTACCCCGACTGCGCGCCCGTGCCCGAGCAGTCGGCCGTGGCCATCCCCGGGCGGTCGTACACGATCTCGGCCGGCATCCAGGTCGACTCCCCGGACACCGAGGGCGTCATCTTCGCCCACGGCGGCCTCGTGGGCGGCCACAGCCTGTTCGTGCAGGACCACCGGCTCACCTACGTCTTCAACTGGGTGGGCACCTTCCTGCAGACCATCACGGCCGACCGGGTGCTCGAGCCCGGCCCGCACGTCGTCACCGCCGAGTTCGTGGCGCAGGGCCGCAGCGAGGACCCGATGATGGCCGGCGCGCGGGGCACGCTCACCCTGTACGTCGACGGGGACGCGGTCGGCAGCGACCAGATCACCACCCAGCCCGGCGTCTTCTGCGCGGTCGGCGACGGGCTCTGCGTCGGCCGGGACGACGCCTCCCCGGTCACGCCCGCGTACACCGCCCCGTACGCGTTCACCGGTGGCACCATCGACAAGGTGGTCGTCGACGTGAGCGGCGAGCGCTACGTCGACCACGAGGCCGAGGTGCGAGGGTGGTTCATCCTTGACTGACACCCATCCCGGCCGGCTCGGGTGAGCCGGCCCACCACGACGGAGGGCTCGCGATGACGGCACTGACGGCACCGCGGGCCTTCCACGTGATGTCCAAGCCGACCGGCGCGATCTGCAACCTCGACTGCGAGTACTGCTTCTTCCTCAGCAAGGACGAGCTGTACCCGGGCAGCGGCTTCCGGATGCCGCCGGAGGTGCACGAGGCCTACATCGCCCAGCTGCTCGCCGCCCCGCGCGGCGTCGACGAGGTGGTCGTGGCGTTCCAGGGCGGCGAGCCCACCCTGATGGGGATCGACTTCTTCCGCCGCACCCTCGAGCTCGAGCGCCGGTTCGCGGCACCGGGGCAGCGCATCCTCAACACGATGCAGACCAACGCGACCCTGCTCGACGACCAGTGGTGCACGTTCCTCAGGGAGAACGACTTCCTCGTCGGGGTCTCGATCGACGGGCCGCGCGAGATGCACGACGCGTACCGGGTCGACAAGGGCGGCAAGCCCACCTTCGACCGGGTGGTGCGCGGGCTCGACGCGCTGAAGCGGCACGGCGTGGAGTGGAACGCGCTGACCACGGTCAACGCGGCCAACGGCGACCACGGGCGCGAGGTCTACACCTTCCTGCGCGACGAGCTGGGCGCGACGTTCGTGCAGCTCATCCCCATCGTCGAGCGGGTGACCGCCGAGCTGCTGCCGCTGGCCGAGTCGGGCTGGGGCTCG
>DASSQL010000233.1:0-4752 GCA_035702525.1 Ornithinibacter sp.
CCCCGACGAGCTCGGCTCGGGCCTGGCGATCTTCCATCCCAAGGGCGGCATCCTGCGTCGCGAGCTCGAGGGCTACGTGCGGCAGCGGCACATCGACGAGGGGTTCGAGTTCGTCAACACCCCGCACATCAGCAAGGACGGGCTGTTCCACACCTCCGGGCACCTGCCCTACTACGCCGACACCATGTTCCCGCCGATGGAGTTCGAGGGCACCGAGTACCGCCTCAAGGCGATGAACTGCCCGATGCACAACCTCATCTACCGTTCCCGCGGGCGCTCGTACCGCGAGCTGCCGCTGCGCCTGTTCGAGTTCGGCTCGGTCTACCGGTTCGAGAAGTCCGGCGTGGTGCACGGCCTGACCCGGGTGCGGGGCATGACCCAGGACGACTCGCACAGCTACGTCACCGCCGAGCAGGCCCCGGCCGAGATCAAGCACCTGCTCGACTTCGTGCTGTCGCTGCTGCGCGACTTCGGGATGGACGACTACTACCTCGAGCTGTCCACCCGCGAGACCGAGGGCGACAAGAAGGACAAGTTCATCGGGTCCGACGAGGAGTGGGAGATCGCGACCGAGGTGCTGCGTGACGTCGCCGCCGAGTCCGGCCTCGAGCTCGTGCTCGACCCGGGGGGCGCTGCCTACTACGGCCCGAAGATCTCGGTCCAGGCCCGCGACGCGATCGGCCGCACCTGGCAGATGTCGACCATCCAGTACGACTTCAACCAGCCGGCCCGCTTCGGGCTGGAGTACCAGGCGTCCGACGGCACCCGCCAGCAGCCGGTGATGATCCACTCGGCGAAGTTCGGCTCCATCGAGCGGTTCTTCGGGGTGCTCGTCGAGCACTACGCCGGGGCCTTCCCGGTCTGGCTGTCGCCCGTGCAGGCGCTCGGCATCCCCGTCGCGGAGGAGTTCGACGAGTACCTCGGCGGCGTCCTCGCGCGGATGCGGGCGGCCGGCATCCGCACCGAGCTCGACGCCAGCGACGACCGGTTCCCGAAGAAGATCCGCAACGCCAGCAAGGCCAAGGTGCCCTACGTGCTCATCGCGGGAGAGGACGACCGCTCGGCCGGCGCGGTGTCGTTCCGCTACCGCGACGGCACCCAGAAGAACGGCGTCCCGGTCGACGACGCGATCGCCGAGATCACCGCGGCCATCGCCGACCGCCGCCAGGTCTGACCGGGCCGTTCGAGCCAGGCCGTCTCGCCGCGTCTCACTTTCCGAGACGCGGCGAGCGGGCTGCAGGCGGCCGTCGTCCCGGGCGTCACACGACACGCCGACGACACGCCGACGTGCGGAACCGGGCAGAACTTTCCCCGCGAAACCACTTGCGGCGCACCGCATCCAGGACTAGAAATAGTCCTACTTCACCACCTCGGTGGCGAGGGGATCGAGAGAAGGCCGAGCGCCAGCCCGAGCGGTTTACCGCACGGAGCCGCCCTGTGATGAGGGTGGTGGGCGAGCGGAATCTGACTCGTGAGACACGGAGCATCACGCCGGGTCACCAGAGGCCCCGGGCGACTCATACTCGACCGGGGCCTCACCTATTGCCCCCCGGGACGGGGCCGGTTGGGCCATGCTGGGGGCATGGAGACCGACGGGGTCACGGTGCGCGAGGCCCGGCCCTCCGACGCGTTCTCGGTCGGGGCGCTGCACATCCAGGACGAACGCGAGCGGGGTCATGCCGTGCCGCCCGGCTACCTCGACGCGCTGTCCGACGCGTGGCTGCGCGACCGGGCCCGGCGCACCTGGGTCGCCGAGGACTCACGCGGACGGCCGCTCGGCGTGCTGCACGGAACCCGGGTGCAGAAGCTGCCCAGCGCGCACCGCCCGGCCGACGCCTGGTTCCACGTCAGCCTGGTCTACGTGACCCAGGACGCCCGGGGCCGCGGCATCGGCCGCCGGCTGCTCGAGGCGCTGCTCGCGTGGGCCGAGACCGACGGGGTCACCCGCGTGCAGCTCAACTCCGTGCCCGAGGCCCGCACGCTCTACGAGCGAATGGGGTTCGGGCCCCCGTCGGAGCGGCTGATGGAGCTTCGGGTCAGCGACCGGAGTCGGCGCTGACGCTCGGCGGCCGCCACTCCAGCCGCAGGTCCGGGGCACCCTCCTCGTTGTCGCCGTCGGTGCCGCCGACCACCACGAAGCCGTGCCGCTCGTAGAACCGCACGGCGCCGGTGTTGCTGGTGAAGACCCACAGCGACAACCCCTCGGGATGCCGGTCGCGCGCCGCCGCGAGGAGCCGGGCGCCGACGCCCGTGCCGGTGTGCGGCCGGGCGACGTAGAGGTGGTCGAGGTCGCCGTCCGGGCCGACCGCCGCGAAACCGACGGGGTCGCCGCCGACGGTGGCCACCCACACCTCGGCGGTCTGGAGCACCGACGCCAGGAACGGCGCCACGGTCTCGCGGGGGTGCACGACCATCGGGATCGTCGCGGCGTTCTCGGCCCGCACCCGCCAGAACAGGTCGGCCAGCGCGTCGGCGTCGTCGGCCGTGCCCGCGCGGATCTCGACGTCGACCGGTGCCGGTGTGATGAAGGAGGCCACCGGCCGACGATCGCACGCCGTCGTCGACGGCCGCCACCGGCTTAGGATCGGGTCATGCCGGCTCACGAGGACCCCGCGGACTTCGCCGGTGGTGTCGGTGACGGCTTCGAGCGACTGTGGACCCCGCACCGGATGGTCTACATCGCGGGCGACCGCCCCGACCCGAACGAGGGTGACGGCTGCCCCTTCTGCGCGGCCCCGACCAAGGACGACGCCGAGGGGCTGGTCGTGCACCGCGGCGAGCACTGCTACGTCGTGATGAACCTCTTCCCGTACAACCCGGGCCACGTGCTGGTCTGCCCGTACCGCCACGTGCCGCTCTACGTCGACCTCACCGACGACGAGACGGCCGAGTTCACCGCCCTCACCAAGGCGGCGATCCGGGCGCTGGAGGCGGCCTCGGCCCCGATGGGCTTCAACCTCGGCATGAACCAGGGCGCGGTCGCCGGCGCGGGCGTCGCGGCGCACCTGCACCAGCACGTCGTGCCGCGGTGGGGCGGCGACAGCAACTTCCTGCCGATCATCGCGCGGACCAAGGCGTTGCCGATGCTCCTCGAGGACGTCCGCACCCGGCTGGTCGAGCACTGGCCGGCCTGAGCCGAGGCGTCGCTCACTCATCTCCGGACCGCCCGACGGCCGGGCAGGCCGTCTGACACGATGGCGAGCATGTCGAAGCCACCCCGCGTGAACAAGGCCGTCTACGAGGCCGAGCTGGTGCGCCTGCAGGCCGAGCTGGTCAAGATGCAGGAGTGGGTTCGCCGGGAGGGGGAGCGGATCGTCCTCGTCTTCGAGGGCCGTGACGCCGCCGGCAAGGGCTCGACGATCAAGCGGGTCACCCAGTACCTCAACCCGCGCCAGGCGAGGATCATCGCGCTCCCGGCGCCCACCGAGCGGCAGCGCACCCGGTGGTACTTCCAGCGGTACGTCGAGCACCTGCCGGCCGCCGGCGAGATCGTCATCTTCGACCGCAGCTGGTACAACCGCGCCGGGGTCGAGCGGGTGCTGGGCTACTGCACCCCCGAGGAGCACCAGCGCTTCCTGCGCCAGTGCCCGATCTTCGAGCGGATGCTCGTCGAGGACGGCATCCGGCTGCACAAGTACTGGTTCTCGGTGAGCGACTCCGAGCAGCAGCGGCGCTTCGAGTCCCGGCTCACCGACCCGATGCGGCGCTGGAAGCTGTCGACGACCGACATCCAGTCGATCGAGCGGTGGGAGGACTACTCGCGCGCCAAGGACGACATGATGGTGCACACCGACATCACCGAGGCCCGCTGGAACGTCGTCGAGAGCGACGACAAGCGCCGCTCGCGGATCAACATGATCGCCCACCTGCTGTCGCAGGTGCCCTACGAGGACGTCGCCGAGCCGACCCTGGTGCTGCCGGAGCGGCCGCCGTCGAAGGGCTACGTGCGCCCCGACCGGTCGCTGCAGCACGAGGTGCCCGACTACGCGGCCACCCTCTCGCCGCGCGAGGCCTGACGCCTCAGGCGTGCCGGCCCTTGTCGCCCACGTGGTCCTTGGCCAGGCGCTCGGGCAGCTGCTCGTAGCCGCGGTGCTCGCGGTGGAAGGAGCCCGTGCCGTGGGCCAGTGAGCGCAGGCTGATGGCGTAGTCGAGCAGCTCGAGCTGCGGCACCGCGGCCTCCAGCACCGACCGGCCCGGCTGGCCGTCGGCGGCGAACGAGCCGATGATCTGGCCGCGGCGGGTACCGATGTCGGTCATCACGGCACCGAGGTAGTCGTCGTCGACGGTGACGGTGACCGTGTCGATCGGCTCGAGCAGGCAGACCGTCGACGCCGAGGCCATCTCGCGCAGGGCCAGGCCCGCGGCGGTCTGGAACGCGACGTCGGAGGAGTCGACCGAGTGGGCCTTGCCGTCGGTCAGGGTGACCTTGACGTCGACCACGGGCCAGCCGGCGAGCAGGCCCTTCTCGAGCTGGTGGTGCACGCCCTTCTCGACGCTGCTGAAGAACTGGCGCGGCACGGCCCCGCCGACGACGACCTCGTCGAACTCGATGCCGGTGCCGCGGGGGAGCGGCTCCATCACCAGGTGGCAGACGGCGAACTGGCCGTGGCCACCGGACTGCTTGACGTGCCGGCCCTGGGCCTCGGCGCGGGTGAGCGCGGTCTCCTTCATGGCGACCTTCACCGGCACCTGCTCGACCCCGACGTTGAACCGGGAGCGCAGCCGGCTGAGCACGAGGTCGAGGTGGGCCGG
>DASSQL010000234.1:0-2894 GCA_035702525.1 Ornithinibacter sp.
GCCGCGACCTTCGGCATCGGCTTCGCGCCGCAGGGCGGCGAGGCGCTGAGCCGGTACCTGCGCGAGCGCGGGTTCACCGAGGACGAGATGGTCACCGGCGGCCTCTCGGGGCGGGGCAGTCGGGGCCTCTACGACCGGTTCCGCGGGCGGCTGGTCTGGCCGATCCGCGACACCACCGGCGACACCGTCGGGTTCGGCGCCCGGCGCCTGTTCGACGACGACCGCATCGCCGCGAAGTACCTCAACACCTCCGAGACCCCGATCTACAAGAAGTCGCAGGTGCTCTACGGCCTCGACGCCGCCAAGAAGGCCATCTCCACCGAGCGCCGCGCCATCGTCGTCGAGGGCTACACCGACGTCATGGCGGCGCACCTGTCCGGCGTCGAGGGCGCCGTCGCCACCTGCGGCACGGCCTTCGGCATCGAGCACATCAAGATCCTGCGCCGCATCATGCGCGACGAGACCGACGGCCCCCAGGCCCGCGTCATCTTCACCTTCGACGGCGACGCCGCCGGCCAGAAGGCGGCGATGAAGGCCTTCGGCGAGGACCAGCGCTGGGCCGCCCAGTCGTTCGTCGCGGTCGCCCCCGACGGCATGGACCCCTGCGAGCTGCGCATCGCCAAGGGGGATGCCGCGGTGCGGGCCCTCGTCGACGACGCCGTGCCCATGTTCGAGTTCGCCGTGCGCACCACGATCCGCCGCTTCGACCTCGACACCGCCGAGGGCCGGGTGCAGGCCATGAAGGCGGTCGCGCCGATCATCGGCTCGATCCGCGACACCAGCCTGCGGCCCGAGTACACCCGAACGGTCTCGGGCTGGCTCGGCATCGAGGTCGAGCAGATGGCCACCGAGGTCAAGAAGGCCGGCCGGGTGCGCCACGACGAGGCGGCCGACCCCCGGCACTCCCCGGCCGGTACCGACGAGGTGCCCGAGCCGGCACCGGGCGAGGCCGCGGCGCTGCCCACCCCCGACCTGCGCGACCCGGTGGTCTTCACCGAGCGCCAGCTGCTCCAGGCGCTCATCCAGTACCCAGGCCAGTTCACCGACGAGGCCGTCGACTCGCTGCGACCCGAGGCGTTCGTGGCGCCGGCCCACCGGGCCGTGCTCGACGGCATCCGGATCGCCGCCCCGACCGCCCGCAGGGCCTCGACCGCGGCCTGGGTCGCCGCCGTCGGCGAGGCCGCCCCGCTGGCCGTGCGCAGCCTGGTCTCCGAGCTCTCGGTGGCGCCGCTGCCCACGCGCTACGACCCGTCCTCCGGGCTGCCGCCGCAGCGCTACCTCGACTCGCTCGTCGTCGGGGTGCGCGACGCCCAGCTCGGGCGGCTGATCGCCGACGCGATGGCCTCGGTGCGCCGCGTGCAGAACGACCCCGACTCCGACCCCGCCGACCTCCGGGAGCGCACCATGTTCCTGCACCGCCTCGAGCTCGAGCGGGTCGCCCTGCGCGAACGGCTCTCGTCATGAAGGTGAAGGTGCAGTGGTCGGGTCTGCGCCGCCCCGGCGTCCCCGCCGACGTCGCCGCCGCCATCGCCCCCGAGGAGCACGAGAAGCTGCTCGCCTGGGCGGTCGAGGACGGCAGCGGCGTCACCGTCGTGGCGGGCCGGCACCGCCTGTACGCCGTCACGCCCGGCCCCGACGGCCCGCAGCTCACCCTGTCGCGGCCGTGGCACCTCGTGGATGCCGGCCTGTGGAGCGGCGAGGACGGCTCGCTGCGCGTCACCTGGGTCGACGGTGAGCGGCCGGCCCGCTTCGTGCTCACCGACCCGGGGCTGCTGCCCGAGACCCTGCGGGAACGCGTGCAGGCGTCGGTGATCATCTCCGAGTCCCTCGACCTGGGGAACCGGCGCACCGCCCGGGTGGTGGTCCGAGAAGACCTCACGACCCGGGCCCTGCTCAGCCAGGTGCTGCTCGGGCCGGGGGTGCGCACCACCGACCCAGGGGTGTCCGAACAGGTCCGCGCGGGCCTGGCCCGGGTGCGCGAGCAGGTCGGCCTGAGCTGACGGCGGGCCACGGCGACCCGTTTTCGTGAGTGGGTCGCCCCTTTGCTATCGTTGCCGGGCGCTGCTGCGGCGATCCCGCGGCGGCCTTTCCCCTGTAGCTCAATTGGCAGAGCAGCCGACTGTTAATCGGCAGGTTGTTGGTTCGAGTCCAACCGGGGGAGCAAAGCGAGAGGCCCCTGACCTGCGGAAACGTAAGGTCAGGGGCCTTTCGCTTGCACTTGCATCGGCTATGCATCCTTGAGCATCACGCGCAGCATCGACGGTTGACGCGAACGGCACCACCGTCTGCGGCGCGCTCTGCGAAAACGTGAGGTTGGGACGCCGTGCCTGACGTGGCGCCACCGTTGTCACGCCCTGGCGGCACATCCGGTGGGATAGGTCAAGGTTCCTCAGCGTCGGACGCTAGGGATGCGCATGAGCAATCGGTCGACATCGTCGGGCTGCACGCGAATCACCCGCTGGCCGAGGCGGTATGCGGTGAGCTGCCCGCTGGCAATGCGGCGGCGCAGGGTGCGGATGCTGACTCCGGTTCGTTCGGCAGCGTCAGAGAGGGACTCGTACTCGCGGCGTGGATTAGTTGTCATGGCTACCTCCCGCCTTCCCTATGCGTTCTGGGGGGGCCCTGGTGGCCACGTATCGCCGGACTTGATCGGCCATGGCCGGAAATGGCGTTTGACAGCTGGGGGTCATTGCGGGATCACCGGTCCGTGCGGATGGTCGTGCCGGACCGGGATCCAGCGACGTGCGTGGTCGACGAAGTGGCCTGGGTGCGGTGCGGATCTCGTCTGGGCCGGTCGCTTTGTCCACGGTAGGGGCCGCCTTCTCCTGCCCCACCGGAAGGTTTGCGGTCCGGCGGAATCGTCAGGTTCTGGCAGATGGCGATGGGTGTGCCCC
>DASSQL010000235.1:0-2538 GCA_035702525.1 Ornithinibacter sp.
CGGCCTCGCCGGCGGCCTGCTGCAGGGCGCGACGCTGGAGGATGGCGCCGGCGTGCGCGGCGAAGGCCGCGAGCAGCCGCTGCCGGTCGGCCGGCACCTGCACGCCGACCAGCACGAGGTCGTGCTCGTCGTCGGCGGCAGCATGGGTCTGCTCCCAGTCGCCGGATGCCGTGCCGGCCGGTCCGCGCTCGTCGTCCGGTGCCGCGACGGTGTCGGAGACCACCTCGGCCACGACGTCGGCCGGCAGGTCCCCGGTGGCCCGCCGCACGACGACGGCGCGCTGCGCCCCGAACATGTCGACGGCGTGCTCGAGCAGCACCGTCATCTGGTCGGTGGACCCGAGCAGGGTGTGGGTGAGCTCGGCGAGGGCCGCCGACTCGCGCTGGGCCGCGATCGCCGCCTCGGCCCGCCGGGCGCTGGTGTGCACGACGAACGCCACCACCACGGCCACCGCCACGAAGACGACCAGGGCGATCGCGTTCTCCGGCTCGGAGATGGTGAGCGTGCGCACCGGCTCGAGGAAGAACCAGTTGAGCAGCCCGGACGACGCCAGCGCGCCGACGACCGCCGGCCCGATGCCGCCGAGCAGCGCCACGAGCACCGTGACGAGCAGGTAGAGCGGCACGGTGAGGGGCAGCCCGGGGTCCTGCGGCAGCAGGGTCAACAGGGCGGTCAGCACCAGGGGTCCCACCACCGCAGCGGCATACCCGAGGCGAACTCGTCTGCGCGGCAACGCGGCCCGTGACACCCGCCATCCACGCCCGGCGGCGAACGAGTGCGTCACGACGTGCACGTCGATGTCACCGGAGTGGCTGATGACCTCCTCGGTGGTGCTCGGCACGACCAGGGTGCGCCAGCGCTTGCGCCGGGTGCTGCCGATCACGACCTGCGAGGCGTTGACCCCGCGGGCGACGTCGAGGATGGCCTCGGCCGGGTCGGCCCCCGTCACCGTTCGCCACGAGCCACCGAGCTCCTCGGTGAGGCGCCGCAGGGCCGCCAGCCCCGGCAGCGGCGGGCCGCTCAGCCCGTCGGCGCGCGCGACGTGCACCGCGAGCAGCTCACCGCCGGCGCCCCGCGAGGCGATCCGCGCCCCGCGCCGCAGCAGGGTCTCGCCCTCGGGGCCGCCGGACAGTGCGACCACGACCCGCTCGCGGGTCGGCCACGACGAGTCGATGCCGTGGTCGGCCCGGTACCGGCCCAGCCCCTCGTCGACCCGGTCGGCGAGCCAGAGCAGGGCCAGCTCGCGCAGCGCCGACAGGTTGCCGACCCGGAAGTAGTTCGCCAGCGCGGCGTCGACCTTCTCGGCCTTGTAGATGTTGCCGTGGGCCATCCGGCGGCGCAGCGCCTCCGGCGACATGTCGACCAGCTCGATCTGGTCGGCCCTGCGCACCACCTCGTCGGGCACGGTCTCCTGCTGCACCACACCGGTCACCGACTCGACGACGTCGTTCAGCGACTCGAGGTGCTGGATGTTGACCGTCGAGATGACGTCGATCCCGGCATCCAGCAGCACGTCGACGTCCTGCCAGCGCTTCTCGTGGCGCGACCCCGGCGCGTTGGTGTGCGCCAGCTCGTCGACCAGCGCCACCGCGGGTCGACGGGCCAGCAGCCCGTCGAGGTCCATCTCCTCGAGCGTGACCCCGCGGTGCTCGCGCCGCACCCGGGGCAGCACCTCGAGCCCCTCGACCATCTCCGCCGTGTGCTCGCGCCCGTGGGTCTCGACCAGTCCGACGACCACGTCGGTGCCGCGGGCGAGCCGGCGCCGCCCCTCGTCGAGCATGGCGACCGTCTTGCCCACCCCGGGGGCCGCCCCGAGGTAGATGCGATGCCGACCGCGCGCCATGGGCTCATTCTCACTGACTGCCGGTGCTGGCGTGGGCGGCCTCGAGGGCGACGTTGAGCTCGGTCACGTTCACCCGGTCCTGCCCGATGAAGCCCAGGGCCGCGTGCTCGGTGTGCGCCGCCACCAGCCGCTGCACCTGCGCGACGCTCATCCCGCGCGCGGCGGCCACCCGCGGAACCTGGTAGGCGGCGTACGCCGGCGAGATGTGCGGGTCGAGACCGCTGCCGGATGCCGTGAGCGCGTCGGGCGGGATGCTCGCCGGCGCGTCCGGGTTGGCGGCGCGCAGCGCGGTCTCGCGCTCGGCCACCGCGGAGGCGAGGTCCGCGGCATCCGGGCCGAGGTTGGACCCGCCGCTGGTGGCACCCGAGTAGTCGGAGACCGACGGGCGGGCCTGGAACCACTGTGGACCGGAAGCCGCCTGTCCGAGCAGGCTCGAGCCGACGACGTTGCCGCGCAGTGAGATCAGCGACCCATGTGACTGGCTGGGGGCGAGCAGCCCGACCCCGAGGACGGCAGCGGGGTAGAGCACTCCGAGCAGCACGGTGAGCACGAGGAGCGCCTTGACGGCGGCGGCGAACTGGCGGGCGACGGCCATCGGGGATCACCTGAGTCCGGGGAGGAGGGAGACGACGAGGTCGATGAGCTTGATGCCGACGAACGGCGCGACGAGTCCACCGAGGCCGTAGACGAGCAGG
>DASSQL010000236.1:0-4459 GCA_035702525.1 Ornithinibacter sp.
TCGTCTCGGGCCGCGCCCCGGCCGCGTCGAGCTGCACCAGGGCCGCGCCGAAGGCGGCACTCGGGTCGGGCTCGTCGGGCGGGCCCTCGTCGGAGGGGAGCACGAAGCACGAGCGTGCTCCGGACGCGTCGTCGGTCAGCAGGTAGCGGCCGCTCCACGCGGAGACCCGGTCGCCAGGGTGCACCACCTCGGAGTCACAGCCCGCGGCCAGGGGTGGGCCGCCGCCGGCAAAGGCCTCGAGCGGGAGGCCCAGGTCGCGCAGCTGGTCGGTGTCGACGCCGAGCAGCACCAGCCGGCCGGCCCGGCCGGCCGCCTCGGCGAGCCGGGCGGCGGCGCCCTGGCCGAGGTTGGTGGGGTCGCCGACGAACACGGTGGTGCCGGCGTCCGGTCCGGCGGCCTCGAGGTCGTCGATCGACCGCACCACCTCGACCTCGACGCCCTGCTGGCGCAGCACCTCGGCGAGCGCCCGGGCTCCCTCCGGGCCGGTGCCCTCGGGGTCGAGGTCGGCGGTGGGCCGCTGCGCCGAGAGGGCGAGCAGCACCACGAGCAGCAGGCCGAGCGCGACCACGCCCACGAAGGACCCGGTGCGCCGCACGCGTCGCCGGTCCCAGCGCCGGGTGGCCGGGGGTGCGGCCGCGGTCTCGGTCGTGGCGCTCATCGCGGGCCCGCCGCGGTGGCCGGGTCCGGCAGCACCGGTCGGGTGCGGGCGAGGTCGGCGTCCAGCGCGATGACGTCACGGGCCGACTCCGGGCGGGCGGCGCGGCGGCCGTAGCGCACGGCGTCGAAGGTGTCGGCCGCGACGGCCAGGGACGAGGCGGATGCCGGGAACACCGGGCCCAGGGCGACGGCCACCTCGTGCGCGGTGCGGCCCGGGAGGTCGTCGAGCAGGGTGCGCTCGATGGCCGACCGGGTGAGGGCCCGGTAGGCCTCGAGCACGGCGGTGTCGGCGTCGCCGGCGTCGAGGGAGCGGGCGGCCGCTGCCCGGTGCTCGGCGGCGGTGCGGGTGGGCCCGTCGAGCACGCCGTCGCGCCGGGGCGCCGTCATCCGGCGCTCGGCGTGCAGCGAACGCACCACCACGAGGGCCACCACGGCGACGATGACCGCGACCGCGACCCAGATCGTCCAGCCGGCGAGGCTGCCCCCACCGGTGCCGGACAACAGCTGGGTCAGCCAGTCCTGGATCCGCTCCAGCAGGCCCTTCTGCTCGTGGTAGATCCCCTTGCGCAGCTCGTCCTCGAGCCACTGCCGCGCTTGCGGCGACGTGGGGTCCAGTGGTGGGTCGAGTCGCACCGGGTCAGCGGGCCCCGGCGGCACTCGGCCACGGGGCGGGTCCGCCCTGCTGGGCCGCGTGGATGAGCTGCACGTCGAGGCCCTCGCGCCTGATCCGCTGGTCGATCGCCATCAGGGCGTCGACCCCGGCCGAGAACGGGGTGGTGATCGCCCCGCTGATCAGGGAGGCCAGCCCGCTGAGCACCGCCTGCCACATGAAGATGTCGCCCTGGTCGCCGGCCGCGAACACGATGGCCACGCCGGCGATGGTGAGCGGGAGGGTGATCAGGTAGGCGGCCATGCCGACGATCAGGCTGGTGAGCAGCCGGATGCCGAAGATCCGCCAGAAGGCCACTCCGGAGGTGAGCTGCCAGGACCGCGCGAATGCGGAGAACACGCCACGACCCTCGAGCACGATCACCGCGGTGACGAAGGCGAGCCGGGTCCACAGCCACAGGTAGAGCAGCACGGAGGCGATGCCGCCGAGCACGAGCAGGAGGATCGGCCCGGCCTCGGCCCGGCCGATCGCGACCAGCCACGCGACGGGCAGCCCGATGAGCACGGCGAGGATGAGGAAGGCGCCGAGGACCGTGATCAGCACGGCGCCGGCGATCGCGAGCAGCCGGCCCTTGGTGCCGTCCCAGGTCTCGCCGATGCCGACCTTGCGGCCGATGACGGCCTGCCCGATGACGTAGGCGAGGAAGCCGGTCAGGGCGATCGACGAGACGGCCGAGCCGATGGCCGGCAGGTAGTTGCCGATCAGCCCGTAGAGCCCGAAGCTGCTCTCGTCGATCGAGGTGGTCTCCCGGCTGGCGATCCAGGCGCCGAGGGCGGTCGTGGGCACGAGGCAGACGAGGGAGGTGACCACCGCGAGGCCGATGGTGGCGGCGACGTTCCCGCGGATCGCCTTGGTCACGGCGCCGTAGAGGTCACCCAGTGCCAGGGGTCGCAGCGGGATGATGCCGGGCCGGAACTCCAGGCCCGCGACCCGCGGGCCGGCGCCCGGAGGCGGCGGCGCGGCGTAGCCGGGCGGGGGTGGGGCCGCGTAGCCGGGGGGTGGGGCGGCGTACCCGGGGGGTGGTGCGCCGTACCCCGGGGGCGGCGCGGCGTAGCCGGGCGGGGGCGGCGCGGAGTAGCCCGGAGGGGGCGCGGCGTAACCGGGCGGCGGCATCACGGGAGGGGGCGGTGCCTGCTCCGGGGGCGGCGTCGACCCGGGCGCGACCCACGGCCCGTCACTCATCACGCGTCCCCTCGTCGACCACGCAACGACCCTAACCGACGCGCCCGCGTGCGCACGGCCGGTTCGGGTGCTTCCCGCGGGCTGCCGTCGATGGCAGGCTCGCCCCATGTTCCCGACCGTGGGCGACCTGCTGGGGGTGCGGCTGGGCCTGCCGACCCACGAGGTGTTCGTGGCGCTCGGGGTGCTCGCTGCCGCACTGGTGTTCGTGCTCGAGGCCCGGCGCCGGGGGCACACCGACGAGCGGCTGCTCTGGGTGGTCGTGGGCGCCCTCGTCGGCGGTGGCCTGATGATGCGGATGGGCACCTGGCTGCAGCACGTGCAGCTGCGCGACAACGCGGGGCTCGCGGAGCAGTGGCTCTACGGCAACCGGTCGGTCCTCGGCGGCCTGGTCGGCGCGTGGCTGGGCGTGCACGTCGCCAAGCGCCTCGTCGGCTACCGGCTGCGCACCGGCGACCTGTTCGCCCCCGCCGTGGCCCTGGGGATGGCGGTCGGGCGGGTCGGGTGCCTGCTCACCGAGCGGCCCGGCACCCCCACGGGCACGTCGTACGGCATCAGCCTGGATGCCGCGGTGGCCGCGCGGCTCGGGGCACCCGCCGGGGTGCCGCTGCACCCGTCGTTCGCTTACGAGATCGCCTTCCAGCTGGCCGCGTTCGCGGCGCTGTGGTTCTGGCTGCGCCGCCGCGACCTCGCCCCCGGCACCACGTTCGTCCTGTACGTCGCGGCCTACGGCGTCTTCCGCTTCCTCGTCGAGTTCGTGCGTGGCAACGAGGTCGCGTGGCACGGCCTCACCCGCCCGCAGCTGTTCCTCGCCGTCACCGTCCCGATCGTCCTGGTCCGCGTCGTCGTGCTGCTCCGGCGACAGCGTGACCCGGGCCCGGCCACCCCGGTGGACCCCACCCCACGCCCTCAGGAGGTCTCCGCATGAGCGGGATGCCGCTGCGGGGCGACCGCGTGCACCGGTACGTCGTCGCCTTCTGCCCCACCTGCCACGACGAGCAGCCGGACCGTCCGCTCGAGGACGTGCGGCGCCTGTCCGGCTGGCTCGTCGTGCGCGACGACCGGGTGTGGCTCGAGCGCGGCTGCCCCGAGCACGGGCTGGTGCGAACCCTCTACGACGAGTCGCCCGAGATCCTCAGCTACCTCGAGGAGTGGACGGCCCCCACCAAGTCGCACGTGCCCGACGTGCGGGGCAACTTCCTGCCGGTGCCGTCGGCCTACGCCCAGGGCCTGCCCGAGATGCAGACCCAGCACACCTGCATCCTGCTCGAGGACGTCATCGACCACTGCAACCTGCGCTGCCCCACGTGCTTCACCGAGTCGTCACCGGCGCTGGGCGCGGTGGCCCCGCTCGAGCAGGTGCTGGCGTCGGTCGACACCCGGCTGTCGCGCGAGAACGGGCGGATCGACGTCGTGATGCTCTCCGGTGGGGAGCCCACGCTCTACCCCCAGCTCGCCGAGCTGCTCGACGCCCTCGCGCTGCGTCCCATCGTGCGCATCCTGGTGAACACCAACGGCATCCGGCTTGCGACCGATGACGCGCTGCTGGCCCTGCTCGCACGGCACCGGGAGCGGGTCGAGGTCTACCTGCAGTACGACGGGCTGTCGGCCGACGCGTCGCGCCACCACCGCGGCGCCGACCTGCGGCGGCAGAAGGACCTCGCGGTCGAGCGGCTCTCGGGCGCCGGCATCTTCACGACCCTGACCATGACCGTGGCCCTGGGGGTCAACGACGACGAGATCGGCGCGGTGGTCAAGCGCGGCCTCGACACGCCCTACGTCGGGGGCGTGACGATCCAGCCGGTCTTCGGGTCGGGTCGCTCGGCGGGCATCGACCCGCTCGACCGGCTCACCCACACCGGCGTGCTCGCGCGGCTCGAGGGGCAGACCGGTGGCCAGGTGACCTGGCGCGACCTCACCGCGCTGCCCTGCTCGCACCCGCACTGCTGCTCG
>DASSQL010000237.1:0-2752 GCA_035702525.1 Ornithinibacter sp.
TCGGCGGTCAGCCGGTTGTCGTCCGCTCGCAGGGTCGGCCGGTAGGGATCGTGGCCCCACGACCAGGTGTTGCGGAACCACAGGGTGGGCAGCACGTGCAGGGTCGCCTGGTCGGGCCCGTGGTTCTCGACCGTGATCCGCACGCACAGGTCGGTCGGGCCCGCCTTGGCGTAGTCGACCGTCACCGCCCAGTAGCGGCCGTCGTCGAAGGCCCCCGTGTCGACGAGCTCGTACTCGGGGTCGTCCTTGCCGCGCCGACGGTTCTCCGCCAGGAGGTCGTTGTAGGGGAACTCCCGCTGCGGGTAGTGGTAGCGCCAGCGCATCCAGGAGTGGGTGGGCGTCGAGTCGACGAACCACCAGTACTCCTTGGCGTCCTCACCGTGGTTGCCCTCCTGCCCGGTCAGGCCGAAGACGCGTTCCTTGAGGATCGGGTCGACGCCGTTCCACAACGCCAGCGCGAAGCACCACGTCTGGCGCAGGTCGCACACGCCGGCCAGGCCGTCCTCGTTCCACCGGTAGGCCTTGGACCGAGCCGCGTCGTGTGGCAGGAAGTCCCAGGCCTCGCCCGTCGCGCTGTAGTCCTCGCGGACCGTGCCCCACGCGCGCTCGCTCAGGTACGGCCCCCACTGGCGCCAGTCCTGGTCGGAGGAGTACGACGAGCCGAGCCGGTCGCGCTCCGCCGTGCTCGGACGGTCTTCTGACATGGCTGCCTCCTGATGGCGGGTCGGACCGGGCTTCGCCAAGGCTCGTCGGGGGAGGGCGGTGGCTGCCTCACCCTCGGCGGATGACTGGCTCTGCCGGGGCCGACGGAGCCGACCTCGGCCGGGGCAGGGCGCCGGCGGTCGCCGAGGGGGCACCGTGCAGCACGCGCCAGCTGCGCAGGGTCTCGGCGACCGACCAGGCCTGGAACGGACAGCCCGTCCCGGCGTGCGGAGGGTCGCCGTCGGCGGTCTCCGAGACCGATCCGAGCCCCCACTCCGAGAGGTGGCGCTCCAGTCCGGCCAGCGGGTCACCGACCGGAGTCCCGGTGCGCACGGCGGCGTCGACGTACGGCCCGAGCAGCCAGGGCCAGACGGTGCCCTGGTGGTAGGCGGAGTCGCGCTCGGCCGGGCCGCCCCGGTGGCGGCCGCGGTAGCCGGGCGCGTCGGGAGCAAGGCTCCGCAGCCCGAGCGGGGTGAGCAGGGGTGCCACCGCGTGCACGACCCCCGGGTCCGCAAGGACCGGGTCGGGCAGGGAGGCGGCCAGCAGCATGTTGGGGCGGGTGGCGGCCTCGTCACCGGCCGGGCCGTCCACCACGTCGAGCAGGCCTCCGTCGTCGCGGAGGAACCTGGCGACGAAGGAGTCGCGCGCCTGTCGGCCCAGCCGCTCCAGCTCGTCGGTCGGACGCCCGGCCCGGATCCGCAGCCGGCCGGCCACCGCGAGGTCGCGGAGCCAGAGCGCGTTGAGCTCGACCGCCTTCCCGGCGCGCTGGGTGACCGGGACGCCGTCGACCCGGGCGTCCATCCAGGTGAGCGCGTAGCCCGTCTGACCTTGCCGCAGCAGCCCGTCGGCCGGGTCCACGCCGATGCCGTAGCGGGTGCCGGCCAGGTGGGCCGCCAGGATCGCGTCCACCACCGGCAGCAGGTCCGAGCCGAGCCCGTCGTCGCCGGTGCGCTCGACGTGCCGCCCGAGGGCGTGCACGAACCACAGCGTGGCGTCGGCGGTGTTGTACTCCAGGGAGCCGGTGTCGGCGGTGTTGGCCAGCATGCCCTCGGACACGACGGAGGCGTAGTGGCGCAGCAGCGCCGCGCCCTCGGCGGGCCGGCCGGTGTCCAGGAAGAGCCCCTCGTACGACGTCATCGTGTCGCGGGACCAGGCGCCGAACCAGGGATAGCCCGCTACCACCTCGGTGTGCCCGGCGACGTCCACCACGAAGGCGTCCGCGGCCAGCACCAGCCGCGCTCCGACGGGATCGGTGACGGGAGCGTCGGCAACGAGCGTCGCCGCCCTCTGGCGCGCCTCGGCGACGACGACTCGCGGGGCCGGCGGGGGAGTCCGGGCCGGTTCCGGTGCCCAGGCGGCCACCTCCAGGGTCTCGCCCGCGGACAGGTCGGCGGTGAACCGGCCCGCGTACCAGAGGTCCTCCTCGGGGCTCAGCCCGCGAGCCGCCTCCGCCCGCATGTGCACGCCGCGGAACCACGCGCCGCCCGCTTCGTAGCCCGGGCCGCGGACCCGGTAGGCGCCCGGCAGCTCGAACCCCTCCGCCACCGGCTGCACGTCGAGCGGCCCGTTGCCGTACCGCTCGCCATGGCTGTCGCGCCACGTGCACAGCACCTCGGCCGCTACCCGTACGCGTGGGCCGGCGAGGAGCCGGAGCACGACCGCCACCGAGGCCTCACCGTGCCGTACGGCGAGCTCCCGCTCGAGCACCGTCTCACCGAAGCGCCAGCGCCACCGGGGGATGCCGTCGGTCAGGTCGAAGGACTCCAGCAGCAGGTGGCCGGTGGGCGAGACGGCGCCGCCGCGCCACTCGTGGACGCCGAGGTGCACGTCACCGCCGGGGAGGAGGAGCACCGGGTCGACGGCAGCCACGGCGAGCATCCTCACGGGCATCGCCGTCGTGACCGCCAGCAGACCGTGGTAGCGGCGGGTCCGCAGGCCGCTGACGGTGCCCATCGCGTAGCCGCCGCGGCCGTCGGCGAGCAGCCACTCCCGCTCTCCTCCCTGGCCGAGGTCAGCGCAGATCTGCGGTCCGAAGGCGATCGGCACGGGA
>DASSQL010000238.1:0-3437 GCA_035702525.1 Ornithinibacter sp.
GCCGCGCTGGCCGGTGTCGAGGAAGTCCTTGATCGCCATCTTCTTCGAGCGGTCGACGATGTTCTGGATCATCGCGCCGGAGTTGAAGTCCTTGAAGTAGAGGATCTCCTTGTCGCCACCGGCGTAGGTGACCTCGAGGAACCGGTTCTCCTCCTCCTCGGTGTACATCCGCAGCACGACCGCGTCGATCATCGCCTGGAGGGTGGCGTCCTCGGACCCGCCGTTGTGCTCCAGGTCGTCGGGGTGCAGCGGCAGCCCGGGGATGAGGTACTTGCCGAAGATGTCGCGCGCGGCCTCGGCATCCGGCCGCTCGATCTTGATCTTCACGTCGAGCCGGCCGGGGCGCAGGATCGCGGGGTCGATCATGTCCTCGCGGTTCGAGGCACCGATGACGATGACGTTCTCGAGGCCCTCGACGCCGTCGATCTCGGCGAGCAGCTGCGGCACGATCGTGGTCTCGACGTCGGACGAGACGCCCGACCCACGGGTGCGGAACAGCGACTCCATCTCGTCGAAGAAGACGACCACCGGGTAGCCCTCGTTGGACTTCTCACGGGCCCGCTGGAAGATCAGCCGGATGTGCCGCTCGGTCTCGCCGACGTACTTGTTGAGCAGCTCGGGGCCCTTGATGTTGAGGAAGTAGGACTTCCCGGGCTCGCGCCCCTCCTTCTCGGCCACCTTGCGGGCCAGGGATGCCGCGACCGCCTTGGCGATCATCGTCTTGCCGCAGCCGGGCGGGCCGTAGAGGAGCACGCCCTTCGGCGGCTTCAGCTGGTGCTCGATGTAGAGGTCGGGGTGCAGGTACGGGAGCTCGACGGCATCGCGGATCGCCTCGATCTGCCCGGTGAGGCCGCCGATGTCGGTGTAGTCGATGTCGGGCACCTCCTCGAGCACGAGGTCGGCGACCTCGGCCTTCGGGATGCGCTCGAAGACGAAGCCGCTGCGCGACTCCAGCAGCAGGGCGTCGCCGGCCCGGATGGTCTGGCCGTCGAGGGATGCGGCGACCCGGCAGACCCGCTCCTCGTCGGCCTGGGCCACGACGAGCACCCGGCCGTCGTCGAGGATCTCCTTGCAGAGCACGACCTCGCCGGTGGTCTCGTAGCCGTGGGCCGCGACGATGTTCATCGCCTCGTTGAGCATGACCTCGCGGCCGGGCACGAGCTGGCCCTCCTCGAGCGAGGGGCTGACCGCGACGTGCATCTTGCGCCCGCTGGTGAGGATGTCGGCGGTGCCGTCGTCGAAGGCCTCGATGACGATGCCGTACGCGGCCGGCGGCTGGGCCAGCCGGTCGACCTCGGACTTCAGGGTGACGATCTGCTCACGGGCGTCACGCAGGGTGCGCACGAGGCGCTCGTTCTGCGCGGACACCGTCGCCAGCTGGGAGCGCAGCCCGGTGAGGTCACGCTCGAGGGTGCGCAGCTGCGCCGGCGTCGCCTGACCGCGGGCGCGCAGCGCGGCGATCTCGGCCTCCAGCGACTCCCGCTCGGCCTCGAGGCGCTCGCGGGTGCCGGACTGGTCGGCCCTGGGCTCGTCGGTGCTCATGCTCGACGATAACCCCGCGGGCTCAGGTCTGAGGGGAGGTCTCGTTCACCGAGCGTCGAACTCGACGCACCCGCTTCTCCGACGGAACCCGCTCGCCGATGGCCTCGGGGGTCCAGTCCTGCTCCACGGCGTCCTCGCCGGTGACGTAGCCGCGGCCCGGCCGGCGCTTGCGCAGCGGGGGCGTGACCCCCGGTGCGAGGCGCCGGGTGGTGATCAGGAAGCCGGTGTGGCCGTGCATCCGGTGCTGCGGGCGGACCGCCAGCCCCTCGAGGTGCCAGCCGCGCACGAGCGACTCCCAAGCCTGCGGCTCGGTGTAGGTGTCGGCGTCGCGCATCGCCTCGGCGACCTTCGACAGCTGGGTGGCCGTGGCGACGTAGCAGATCAGCACCCCGCCGGGCGCGAGGGCGTCGGCGACGACCTCGAGGCACTCCCAGGGCGCGAGCATGTCGAGCACGACCCGGTCGACGGTGCCGTTCTCGACGGTGCGCGGCAGGGCCTCGACGAGGTCGCCCACGGTGACCGTCCACGCCGGGTGGTCGGTGCCGAAGTAGTCGCGCGCGTTCGCCATGGCGATGTCGGCGAAGTCCTCGCGGCGCTCGAAGGAGTGCACGTGGCCGGTCTCCCCCACGGCCCGCAGCAGCGACATCGAGAGCGCGCCCGACCCCACCCCGGCCTCGACGACGACCGCGCCGGGGAAGATGTCGGCCATCATCACGATCTGGCCGGCGTCCTTGGGGTAGACCACGGCGGCGCCGCGCGGCATCGACATCACGTAGTCGGACAGCAGCGGTCGCAGCGCGAGGTACTCGACCCCCGCCGTGTTCGTGACCGTGGAGCCGTCCGGCATCCCGATCAGGTCGTCGTGGTCGAGGTGCCCGCGGTGGGTGTGGAACTGCTTCCCGGGGCTCAGCGCGATCGTGTGCATCCGGCCCTTCGGGTCGGTGAGCTGGATGCGCTCGCCCGCGGAGAAGGGGCCGCGCCGCAGCTCGGCGCCCGTGGGGGGTGTCATGGGCCGGAAGTCTAGTTGCGGCCGAGCACGGTCTCGGCCACGGCGTTGAGCCGCTCCGAGGTCACCAGGCCGCGCACCGTGCCGGCCGAGGTCACGACCACGACGCCCCACCCGGTGGTCGCCATCGCCCGCAGCACGGGCTCGGCGTCGGAGCCCGGCGCGAGCTCGACGACGCAGCCGTCGGGCACCTTGACGACGAGGGACGCGAGCCGTGTGGTGGGCGGCAGGGTCGCGATGTCGGGCGTGGTCTCGGACGGCTCGGGCAGCAGCAGGGTGGGGATGCCGCGCTCGTCGAGCGCCACCACCCGGCGACCGATGCCGACCAGCTCGCCGACCGGGGTGAGGACCGGCACGACGACGACCGGGTCCATGACGTCCTCGGGCCGCACCCGCAGGAGAAGCCGCTCCAGGGGGGCGCGCTTGAGCGCGGCCGTCGCCCCCGACCAGAGGATCCAGGACATGACCAGCCCGATGCCGACACCCAACAGGTCGGACCGGCCCTCGGCCAGGGGTCGTACGACGAGCACGAGCGCGACCACCACGGCGAGCACCCGGCCGCACCAGCCGGCGACGACCAGCCCGAGGTCGCGCCGACCGCTCAGGCCCCAGACGAGGGACTGCACGAGCTGACCACCGTCGAGCGGGAGGCCGGGCAGCAGGTTGAACACCCCGAGCAGCAGGTTGAGGATCGTGAACGACCACGCGAACTCCGAGGCGGGCCACGGCAGTGTCGCCGTGGCGACCCACCCCAGCGCCGCGAGGGCGAGGTTGGCCACCGGACCGGCGGCGGCGATGACCGCGGTGCGACCGGGGGTCGACCCCGTGGCGTCGTAGGCGGTGTGCCCGCCCCACAGGGTCGCCACGATGCGGTGCACCCGGAACCCGA
>DASSQL010000239.1:0-12908 GCA_035702525.1 Ornithinibacter sp.
CCGAGCGCATCGTCATCGTGTCCGGGCCGAACCTGGCCCGCGAGATCGCGGTCAAGCAGCCGGCGGCATCGGTCGTGGCGTCGTCGAGCGCGGCCATGGCCGAGCTCGTCGCGGCGGCCTGCGCGGCGCCCTACTTCCGCCCGTACACGGCATCCGACGTCGTGGGAACCGAGATCTGTGGCGCCGTGAAGAACGTCATCGCCCTCGCGGTCGGCATGGCCGAGGGCCTGGGCATGGGCGACAACTCCAAGGCGTCGATCATCACCCGCGGGCTGGCCGAGACGATGCGGCTCGGCACGGCCCTCGGCGGCGACGCGGTGACGTTCGCCGGGCTCGCGGGCGTCGGTGACCTGATCGCCACGTGCATGTCGCCGCTGTCGCGCAACCACTCGTTCGGGGTGCGGCTGGGTCAGGGGATGGCCGTCTCGGAGGTCGTCGCCGTCACCAAGCAGACCGCCGAGGGCGTCAAGTCGTGCACCTCGATCCTCGACCTGGCCCGCAACAACGGCGTCGACGTGCCGATCATCGAGCAGGTCGACGCGATGATCCAGCACGACCGCACGGCCCAGGAGGTCGTGGCGGCCCTGCTGTCCCGCCCCCGCAAGGCCGAGACCGCCTAGGGCTCAGGCGCGGTCGAGGGCCTGGCTCAGGTCGCGCCAGAGGTCGTCGACGTCCTCGATGCCGACCGAGAGCCGGATCAGGTTCTCGGGCACCTTGACCGGCTCGGTGGGGATGCGGCGGCGCCGCTCGAGCTGGCTCTCGACCCCGCCCAGGCTCGTGGAGTGCACCCAGACCCGCGTCGCCGCACAGACCCGCTCGGCACCCTCGAGGCCACCGGTCACCTCGATCGCGACGATGCCGCCCCAGCCCGGGTGCCGCACCCGCTCGACCGCGGGATGGGTGCGCAGCCGGGCCGCGAGCTCGAGGGCACTGGCCTGCGCCCGCTCGACCCGCAGGTGCAGCGTCCGCAGCCCGCGCAGCGCGAGCCAGACCTCCATCGGCCCGGCGATCGCCCCGTGCAGGGTGCGGTGCTTGAGCATCCGCGCGTGGTGGGCGCGACCGGCATCCGTGGCGGGGGTGACGACCGCGCCGAGCAGCACGTCGCTGTGGCCGGAGAGGAACTTGGTGACCGAGTGCACGACGACGTCGGCGCCGAGCTCGAGCGGCCGCTGCAGCAGGGGCGTGGCGAAGGTGTTGTCGACGACCGAGAGCACCCCGCGCTCTCGGGCGGCGGCCAGCAGGGTGGGCAGGTCGGCGACCTCGAGCATCGGGTTGGTCGGCGACTCGAGCCAGAGCAGGTCGGCGCCGTCGAGGGCGGCCAGCACGGCCTCGGTGTCGGCGACGTCGACCCGGCGCACCTGCGCCGACCCCTCGGCCTCACGGTCGGTGAGGGTGGCCACGACGCCGTTGTAGGCGGCATCCGGTGCGACGACGGTGCCGCCGTGCGGCAGCAGCGACAGCGCCGCGGTGACGGCCGCCATCCCCGACGACAGCACGAGCGCGTCGCCGCCCTCGAGGTCGCCGAGGGCGGTCTCGAAGGCCGACCAGGTCGGGTTGCCCGAGCGCGCGTAGACCACGTCGCCGTCGGCGTGGTACGTCGAGGTCAGCACCAGCGGGGCGCCGACCTGGCCACCGGCCACGACGTCGGCCCGGCCGAGCGCGACGACGCGGGTGGCGGGGGCGAGCCGGTCGGCGTCGGGTGCGGCGGGAGTCTCGGTCACGGCGTCAGGGTATGCCGTGGCCGGTGCCGGATGCCGTCGTGTCCCGCCGTGCCACCGGTCGCCGATCGGCCGCCGACCAGCGGATAGGCTCGCGGGCGATGAGCACCGACGAGCCCCGCCCTGCCCCGACCCACGACGGTGACGCCCCGGGGCGCACCCGGGTGGCCCTCGTGTTCGGGGGCCGGTCGTCCGAGCACGCCGTCTCGTGCGCGACGGCCGCGAGCGTGCTCGAGGCGCTCGACCGCGACCGCTACGACGTCGTGCCGGTCGGCATCGCCAAGGACGGCCACTGGGTGCTCGCGCCCGACGACCCCGAGCGGCTGCGCCTGGCCCCCGGCCACGTGCCCGAGGTCGACACCGACGCCGCGAGCGTCATCGTGCCGACCAGCGCCACCGACCGCACCCTGTCGGTGCACGAGGCCGGCCAGCCGCCGCGCACCCTCGGCGAGGTCGACGTCGTCTTCCCGCTGCTGCACGGGCCGTTCGGCGAGGACGGCACGATCCAGGGCCTGCTCGACCTCGCCGACGTGAGGTACGTCGGGTCGGGCGTCACGGCATCCGCGGTGATGATGGACAAGCACGTGATGAAGGTGCTGCTGGCCTCCGCCGGGCTGCCGGTCGGGCCGTACACGGTGATCACCGACAAGGACTGGCGGCGCGACAAGGCCGCCGCGATGGATGCCGTGCACGCGCTGTCGTGGCCGGTGTTCGTCAAGCCGGCGCGGGCCGGGTCGAGCATGGGCATCACCAAGGTGTCGGAGCCGGGGGCCCTGGAGGCCGCCATCGAGGCGGCCCGCGAGCACGACCCGAAGGTGGTCGTCGAGGCGGCGGTCTTCGGGCGCGAGATCGAGTGCGGGGTGCTCGAGGGGCACGGCACCGACGCGACCCGCACCAGCGAGCTCGGCGAGTGCATCGTGGTGCAGAACCACGAGTTCTACGACTTCGAGGCGAAGTACTTGGCGGCGGGAGACGTGCGGCTCGAGACGCCGGCCGACGTGCCGGCGGTGGTCGCCACGCGGATCCGGGAGATGGCGGCGCAGGCGTTCGACGTCGCGGGCTGCGAGGGGCTGGCGCGGGTCGACTTCTTCCTCACCGAGACCGGCGACGTGCTCGTCAACGAGGTCAACACGATGCCGGGCTTCACGCCGCACTCGATGTACCCGCGGATGTGGGCGGCCACCGGGCTCGGCTACCCCGAGCTCATCGACGAGCTGATCACCCTGGCGCTGGAACGCCGCACCGGCCTGCGCTGACCCGAGTCCCAACTTTCTCGCCCGATCCCGGAACCTTCACCTTCGCAGCACAACCGTTCCGGGGCGAAGGTGAAGGTTCTCGCACCGGGCGAGAAAGTTGTGACGGGTCAGCGGCAGGCGAGGCCGTTGGCCGGCAGCGCCTTGGCGACCGGGGCGAACACCGGCAGCAGCAGCGGTTCGGGGGCGTAGGTCTTCGGCACCAGCACCTCGACCGCGGGGTCGGTGCCGAACGAGGTGAACTTCGTGCCGTCGGTCAGCGCCTGCGGGATCCAGCCCACCCCGTCGACCTCGATGCACTCGGTGTCGGTCGGGCCGAGGGCGGCCACCCCGCAGCGGGCGATCACCGCCGGGTCGCCCCAGGCGCGCACCCCGGGGGAGTCGGGGTCGGTGGCGCGGCGCGACATCCCGGACACGGTGGTGGGCCACAGCAGGGTCGCCGACGAACAGGCCGGCTCGGTGGCCGCCGACGGCACCGCGACCTCCACGGCGTCGGAGGAGCACGCGGACAGCACGACGGCGGCCACGCCGAGCGTGGCCGCCGTCGAGAGGGTGCTGCGCCCGATCAGACGTGCACCACCGTGCAGGTGAGGGTGCGGGTGATGCCCTCGACGTCCTGGATCTTGGCGATGACGAGCTTCCCGAGCTCGTCGACGGTCTGGGCCTCGACGCGCGCGATGACGTCGTAGGGGCCGGTGACGTCCTCGGCCAGGGCGACGCCCTCGAGCGCGGCGATGGCCGTGGCCACCGATGCGGCGCGGCCGACGTCGGTCTGGATCAGGATGTAGGCCTGTACCACTGCAGTGCCACCTCTTCGTAGGTCGTCGGGGCACGGGTGCCCCTGCGGTCTCGTGCACGCCCGTCGAGACCGGCGCGCGCCCCAGACGCTACCGTGCCGGTGGTCCCCACGTCTCGGAAGGGTTGGTCCAGTGCGGCTGCGCGACGTCAGCGAGGGCGAGCTGCTCGCCCGGGTCTTCCCGGTGTACGCCGGCGCGCGCCCGGCCGCCTGGGGCTCGGTGCCGGTGGGGCCGGGTGACGACGCCGCGGTGGTGGGTACCCCCGGCGGGTCGGTGGTCGCGACGACCGACTCGATGGTGCGCGGGCGCGACTGGCGCGACGAGTGGTCGAGCGCGCACGACGTGGGCGTGAAGGTCGCGGCCCAGAACCTGGCCGACGTCGCCGCCATGGGGGCCGTGCCCACCGCGCTGCTCGTGTCGTTCGTCGCCGACCCCGACCTCGAGGTCGAGTGGGCCGTCGACCTGGCCCGTGGCATCGCCTCGCTCGCCGAGCAGGCCGGGGCGCCGGTCGTCGGGGGCGACCTGTCGTCGGCGCCGCCCGGGGTCGTCGTCGTGTCGGTCACCGCGCTGGGCGAGCTGCGCGGCCACGCGCCGGTGCTGCGCTCGGGTGCCCGGCCCGGCGACGTCGTGGCCGTCTGCGGCACGCTCGGCTGGTCCGGGGGAGGGTTGGCCCTCTACGAGCGCGGCGAGCCCGACCCCGACCGGGTGCTGGATGCCGTGGGGCCGGCCGGCGCGCCGGCTCTCGGTGAGCGGTCCCTCGCCGTGCGCGCCCTGATGCGACACCACCGCGCGCCGGTTCCCCCGTGGCGGGCCGGCCCGCGCGCCGCGGCGGCCGGGGCGCACGCCCTCATCGACGTGTCCGACGGGCTGGTCACCGACCTGGCCCGGGTCGCGGCGGCCAGCGGGGTGCGGGTCGACCTCGACGGTGCCGTGCTGCGCTCGCGCTACGCCGCCGGTCCGTTGGCCTTGGCGCTGGGCGAGGCCGAGGCGCTGCACCAGGTGCTGGCCGGGGGAGAGGAGCACTCGCTGGTGGGGGTGTTCGCCGACGAGGGGTCGCTGCCGGCCGCCCGGGACGTCGTCGACGGCGACGACGACGCGGACGTCGGGCTCGCCGAACCCTGGCGGGTGATCGGGAGGGTGCTGCCCGACGCGGGCGACGGCATCCGGGTCACCGTCGACGGCGTCGTGCCGGACGCCCGCGGCTGGGACCACTTCCGCCGCTGACGCGCCCCGGAGACCTCCGGGCTGCTCGGATCTTCCCCGCCGTCACTGTGACGTCGCAGAACTCCACTCGTGTCGGGGACGCTTCCCCGACCCGACAGAGCTTCCCCGCCGTCACAGTGATGGCGGGGAAGCCCGGACACGCAGAACGGGCGGCTCCCCGTGATGGGGAGCCGCCCGTTCTGGGGTGCGTCAGTGGGTCAACGCTTGACCTTGCCCGCCTTGAGGCAGGAGGTGCAGACGTTGAGCCGCTTCGGGGTCACACCGGCGTCGCCGACGAGCGCCTTGACGCGCTGGATGTTGGGGTTCCAGCGACGCTTGGTGCGGCGGTGCGAGTGCGAGATGCTGTGCCCGAAGCCGGGTCCCTTGCCGCAGACGTCGCAGTTGGCAGCCACGGTGAATCTCCTGAAGTGTGGAAAGAGTGGGTCTTTGGCGGCCCGCAAGAGCAGGCGCGCAACCGGACAAGCGTAGCCGAGGCGCGCCCGAGCCACCAAAACGGTCCCCGGCCGCGACGGTCGGGGTCGTTAGGGTGAGGCCGTGCCCGCCGTGTTCACCGCTGCCGACGCCCGCCACTGGGCGCTGCTGACGCGTGCTGCCCTCGCGGCCCGCCGCACCGAGATCGACGCCCTCAACGTCTTTCCGGTGCCCGACGGCGACACCGGCACCAACCTCTACCTCACCTTCGACGCCGCCATCGACGAGGTCGTCTCCGCGCACGAGACGGCCGGCATCCTCGGCGACGCGACCCTCGTGCAGGAGTGCCGAACCCTTAAGCGCGCCATCCTGCTGTCCGCCCGCGGCAACTCCGGGGTCATCGTCAGCCAGCTGGTCGGTGGGCTCTGCGACGCCGTCATCGAGCGCAAGGCCGAGGTCGTCGACGCCCTGCTGCTCGCCGACGCGTTCGCCGCGGGTGCCGCCGCGGCCCGGGCCTGCGTCGCGCACCCGCAGGAGGGCACCATCCTCTCCGTCGCGGATGCCGGGGCCACCGCCGCGGTCGAGGCCGCCGAGGCCGGTGGATCACTGGCCGACGTCTGCGAGGCCGCGGTCGACGCCGCACAGGCGGCCCTGGCCCGCACCCCCGACCAGCTCGAGGCGCTCGCCCGGGCCGGCGTCGTCGACGCGGGCGGGGCCGGGTGCGTGCTCATGCTCGAGTCGTTCCACCGGGTCGTCACCGGGCGCTGGAGCGCCAGCGACGAGGGGCTGCTCTCCGCCGGGCCGCCGCTGCACCGGCGCGACGAGTGGAGGCCGTCGGATGCCGTGCCGCACGCGCCCGCGCGCACCTCACCCGTGCTGCCCGGTCACGACCCGCTCGACCTGGCCGTCGAGGCGCACGGTGACGGGCCCGCCTACGAGGTGATGTACCTGCTCACCGACACCACCGCGCAGGCGGTCGAGACGCTGACCGCGACGCTCGACGGGCTCGGCGACTCGCTGCTCGTGGTGGGTGGCCCCGACCTGTGGAACGTGCACGTGCACGTCGACGACCCGGGGGCGGCCGTCGAGGCGGGCGTGGCCGCGGGCCGACCGGAGCGGATCCGGATCACCCACTTCGCCACCCAGGTCAGCACCCGCGAGCAGCCGGCGCCGCTGGCCGTCGTCGCGTGTGCCGCCGGCCCGGGCATCGGTGCGCTGCTGCGTGAAGCCGGTGCCGTCGTCGTGGCCTCGGGGCCGGGGCGGCGCGCCTCGGCCGGCCAGCTGCTCCAGGCGGTGGAGTCGACCGGCTCGGCCGCCGTGGTGCTGCTGCCGGGCGACCGCGACACCTTCATGGCCTCCGAGATCGCGGCCCAGGCCGCCGCCGGCGCCGGCATCGACGTGCACGTCGTTCCCGCCCGCACGACCGTGCAGGCGCTCGCAGCGCTCGCCGTGCTCGACCCGGGCCGCTCGGTGCACGCGAACGTCGTCTCGATGACCGGTGCAGCCGTGGCCACGCGGCACGGCGCGGTGTCGGTCGCGACCAAGGAGGCGCTCACCTGGGCCGGCGTCTGCCACCCGGGCGACGTGCTCGGCATCATCGACGGTGACGTCGCCTTCCTCGGTACCGACGTCGCCGTGGCGGCCCGCGAGGTGCTCGACCGGCTGCTGTCCGCCGGCGGCGAGCTCGTGACCCTCGTCGTCGGGGCCGACGCCGACGACGGGCTCGGCGCGGGCGTCGCGGCGGCCCTCGAGCACGACCGCCCTGAGCTCGAGGTGGTCGTCATCGACGGCGGGCAGCCCGTCTACCCCCTCCTCGTCGGGGTGGAGTGAGTGGCGACCGAGTCGAGCAAGCTGGCGCCGATCATCGCGACGGCGGCCGCCCAGTTCGCCAAGGCCCGCGGCATCGAGACGGTCGGCGACCTGCTGGCGTTCTGGCCGCGCCGCTACCGCACCCGTGACGCCGACCTCGGTACCGCCGAGGTGGGCAAGTTCCTCGTCGGCGTGGCCGAGGTGAAGAGCGCCTCGACCCGCCCGATGCAGAAGCGCAAGGGCACCATGCTCAACGTCGTCATCACCGACGGACGGCACGACATCGACATCACCTTCTTCAAGGCGTGGGGCCACGAGAAGGCGTTGGTCCCGGGGGCGCGCGGCATCTTCGCGGGCACCGTCGGCACGTACAACCAGCGGCTGCAGCTGACCCACCCCGGCTACACGATGCTCGACGACTTCGACGCCGGTGACCGCAAGGCACTGATCCCGATCTACCGCTCCGTCGGCAAGCTGCACACCTGGACCGTCACCGAGAGCGTGCGGCGCGTGCTCGACGTGCTCGACGACGTGCCCGACGCCCTGCCGGCCGACGTGCGCGCCCGGCGGAACCTGGTGTCGCGCACCGACGCCCTGCGCGGCATCCACACCCCCGACTCGATGGCCGAGGTCGACACGGCGCGGCGCCGGCTGCGCTACGAGGAGGCCTTCGTCCTTCAGGTCACCCTCGCGCAGCGGCGGCGGGCGGCGGCGGGGCAGTCGACGACTCCACGACCGGAGCGCCCGGGGGGCCTGCTCGAGGCGTTCGACGCCCGGCTGCCGTTCACGCTCACCGCGGGCCAGCTGGAGGTCGGCGCCACGATCGCGCAGGAGATGGCCCGCGACGTGCCGATGCACCGCCTGCTCCAGGGCGAGGTCGGGTCGGGCAAGACCATCGTCGCGCTGCGGGCCATGCTCGCGGCGGTCGACTCGGGCGGGCAGGCCGCGCTGCTGGCCCCCACCGAGGTGCTCGCGGCGCAGCACCACCGCACCATCACCGCCATGCTCGGCGACCTCGCCGAGGGCGGCCTGCTGGGCGGCGCCGAGCACGGCACCCGGGTCGCGCTGCTCACCGGCAGCCAGTCGACCGCCGAGCGCCGGCGCACCCTGCTCGACGTCGTCACCGGCGACGCCGGCATCGTCGTGGGCACCCATGCGCTGCTCCAGGAGAACGTCGACTTCTTCGACCTCGGGCTGGTCGTCGTCGACGAGCAGCACCGCTTCGGTGTCGAGCAGCGCGACGCCCTGCGCGGCAAGGGCACCGTGCCACCGCACGTGCTCGTCATGACCGCCACACCCATTCCGCGCACCGTCGCGATGACGGTGTTCGGCGACCTCGAGACCTCGACGCTGCGCGAGCTGCCCGCCGGTCGTGCGCCGATCACCACCCACGTCGTGCCCGAGGACCGGCCCGGCTGGATGGCGCGCACCTGGGCGCGGGTGGCGGAGGAGGTCGCGGCCGGGCGGCAGGTCTACGTCGTGTGCCCGCGGATCGGCGACGACGACGTGCCCGACGCCGACACCGACCTGCGGGCCGAGGCGGTGGCCGACGACGGAGACGACGACGCGCCCGTCGCCCCCGTGCGGCCGCTCAAGAGCGTCTACGCCGTGCACGCCGCGCTCGCCGAGGAGCCGGCGCTGGCCGGGCTGTCGGTCGAGGTGCTGCACGGCCGGCTGACCAGCGACGAGAAGGATGCCGTGATGGCCCGCTTCCAGCGCGGCGAGCTCGACGTGCTGGTGTCGACCACCGTCGTCGAGGTCGGCGTCGACGTGCCCAACGCCAGCGTCATGGTCGTCATGGACGCCGACCGCTTCGGCGTCTCGCAGCTGCACCAGCTGCGTGGTCGGATCGGCCGCGGCGGGCACCCCGGCCTCTGCCTGCTGATCACCGGCACCGACGCCGAGGCCGCGATGACCCGGCTGGACGCCGTCGCCGCCACGACCGACGGGTTCGAGCTCGCCCGGCTCGACCTGTCCCAGCGTCGCGAGGGCGACATCCTCGGCGCGGCCCAGCACGGGCGGCGCACCCAGCTCGAGTTCCTGCACATCCTCGACGACGAGGAGGTCATCGAGCAGGCCCGCGAGGACGCCTTCGCGCTGGTCGCCGACGACCCCGAGCTCACCGGGCACCCCGACCTCGCGGCCGCGGTGAAGGCCCGGGTCGACGCCGAGCAGGCCGCCTACCTGGAGCGTGGCTGATGACCCGCGTCATCGCCGGCACCGCGGGCGGGCGCACCCTGCGCACGCCACCGGGGTCGGGTACCCGCCCCACGAGCGACCGGGTCCGCGAGGCGGTGTTCTCGGCCCTGGACGCCCGCGATGCCGTGCGCGGTGCGCGGGTGCTCGACCTGTACGCGGGTTCCGGCGCACTCGGGCTCGAGGCCGCGTCGCGCGGGGCGACCTCGGTGGTGCTCGTCGAGTCCGACCGCCGCGCGGCCGACGTGATCGCCGGCAACGGGCGTGACCTCGGGCTCACCGGCATCCGCGTCGTGCGCACCACGGTCGCTGCCCATCTCGCCCCGGACCCGGTGGCGGGGGACGCCGCCGACCTGGTCTTCGTCGACCCCCCGTACGACCTCGACGAGGCCGCGCTCGGGGCGGTGCTCGACCGGCTGCGGGCCGGCTGGCTCGCCCCAGGCGGCCTCCTCGTCGTCGAGCGCTCGACCCGCGGCCCGGAGCCCGCCTGGCCGGACGGCATCCGGCGAGCGTCGAAGCAGAAGAAGTACGGCGAGACCACGATCTGGTACGCCACCCGCGACTGACCTGCCGCAGTCGAGGTGATCCGCTGGTGCCTCGGGCCGGACGATCACCTCGACCCAGCGACACCACCGGCGGCCCCGGCGGGGAGTGCTACCTCGACCGCCTGGTCGCCGCCGAGGCCGGCGCCGACGTCGGCGCGATCGACTTCGGCGACTCCCACCCGGCGCAGTCCGACCCCTACCGGGCGATGTTCGGTTGAACCCTGCGAGCTCGTCCGACGCTGAGCCGCAGGTCAGGGATGCTCCTCGGCCATGATGGGCCGATGAGCGAGATCGACATCCCCCGACCGACGAGCGGTGACGTGCTGGAGCGGATCCTGGAGGACCACCGCCTCTTCGAGGACCTCCTGCGGCTGGCGCGGCGCAACGACACCGACCGCGAGGCCGCCCGGCACGCGCTGGCCGAGGTGCTCGTCGCCCACGCGACCGCCGAGGAGGAGAAGGTCTACCCGACGCTGCGCACCAAGCGTGCGATCACCGCCCACGAGGAGGAGCACGGCGAGGAGGAGCACGCCGAGATCATCGAGGCGCTGCTGGAGTTCCTGGAGGCCAAGGGCACCGACACCCAGAAGTACGACGACGCCCTCGAGGAGCTCGCGACGGTGGTCAACCACCACTCCAACGAGGAGGAGCAGACGATCATCAACCCCTCCCGCGACGACGTGTCGCTCGAGCGTCGCGAGGAGCTCGGCGTCGCCTGGCTGACCCGGCGCAACCAGCTGCTCGAGCAAGGCTGCGCCTCACCGGAGCAGGTCGCGGCGCTGCTCCACGAGGCGGTCGACGAGGGGACCCTGGCCCCGGAGGACGCCCGCGAGAAGGCCGACGAGATCAAGGAGAGGGCCAAGGAGGAGGCCAAGCGGGTGGAGGAGGACGCCAAGAAGGCCTGAACCGCGTCCCACCGCTCGAGCCGGGTGCCCAGGCGGTCGCCGGGGCAGCCATCCGAGCACCCGACGCGACGGATGACGGGTGCGGCGTCGGTACGGTGGTGCCCGTGACCCCTCGCCCCCGCCGCGCCGTGTGCCCCGGTTCGTACGACCCGGTGACCTCCGGGCACCTCGACGTGCTCGAGCGCGCCGCCGCCCTGTACGACGAGGTGGTCGTCGCCGTGCTGCACAACCCGGCCAAGGCAGGCACCTTCACGGTCGACGAGCGGATCGGCTTCGTCGAGCGGGCGCTGGCGGCCCGGGGGCTGGCCGACCGGGTGCGCGTCGAGGCGTTCGCGGAGCGGCTGCTCGTCGACGTCTGCCGCGAGCTGGATGCCGGTGCCGTCGTCAAGGGCGTGCGTGGCCCCTCCGACGTCACGTACGAGTGGCCGATGGCGCTGATGAACCGCCACCTCACCGGGGTCGAGACCCTCTTCCTGCCGGCCGACCCGGCCTTCGAGCACGTCTCGAGCTCGCTGGTGAAGGAGGTCGCGCGCTGGGGTGGCGACGTGAGCGGCCTGGTCCCGGACGAGGTGCGCGACGCGCTCGTCGCCCGCCTGCGTGCCGACCGCTGACCCCGCGCCCGCGCGGGACCTCGCGCCGGCGGGTGACCCCGCGGCCGCGCCTGCCCGGGCGGGCTTCCGCCCCGACATCGAGGGGCTTCGGGCGGTCGCCATCCTCACCGTGCTCGCGTACCACGCCGGCCTTCCGGTGCGCGGCGGCTTCGTGGGCGTCGACATCTTCTTCGTCATCTCCGGCTTCCTGATCACCGGGCTGCTCGTCGCCGAGCTCGACCGCAGCGGCTCGGTCTCGTGGATCCGGTTCGTCGGGCGCCGCATCCGCCGCCTGCTCCCGGCCGCCGTGCTCGTGCTCGTGACCATCTCGGCGTGGTCGTGGTTCGTCGTCCCCGGGCTGCGTCGGCGCGACATCGGGGTCGACGTCGCCG
Organism: Ornithinibacter sp.; assembly: GCA_035702525.1. Classification (GTDB taxonomy): domain Bacteria; phylum Actinomycetota; class Actinomycetes; order Actinomycetales; family Dermatophilaceae; genus Fodinibacter. The sequence continues at coordinate 11,841 of DASSQL010000239.1, forward strand.
CGGCCGCCCTGTACGTCGTCAACTGGGTCTTCGCGCGGCGCGAGACCGACTACCTGGCGTCCGACGTGCTGCCCTCGCCCGTGCAGCACTTCTGGTCGCTGGCCGTGGAGGAGCAGTTCTACGTCATCTGGCCGCTGCTGCTCATCGTGCTGGCGCTGGTCGTGCGCCGGCCGAGCCGTCGGGTCGTCACCGGCGCCCTCGGGGCACTCGTGGCGTCGTCCTTCGTGTGGTCGGTGTGGTTCTCGCACACCTCGCCTCGCCCGGCCTTCTTCACCACGACCACCCGGGTCTGGGAGCTCGGCATCGGGGCGCTGCTCGCCGTCGCGCTCGCCGGGCGGTCCCGGCCGACGACCGCCGCCAGGGGCTCGGCCGCGCTGGGCTGGGCGGCCCTCGCCGTGCTCGTCGCCGTCGCCCTCTGGCTGCCGCAGGACATCGACTGGCCCGGGGCGTGGGCGCTGCTGCCCACCCTGCCGACCGCGGCGCTGCTCTGGGTCGGCTGGCAGGCCCCGGCTCGCGGCCCGGTGCGGGTGCTCGGGACCGCGCCGATGGTCTGGGTCGGCGGCCTGTCGTACTCGATCTACCTCTGGCACTGGCCGGTCATCATCCTGGGCGGCTGGACCGCCGCGGCGTTCGGCACGACCCTGCCGGGATGGGGCGTGCTGCTGCTCGCCCTCGTGTCAGTCGTGCCGGCGTGGCTCTCGTGGCGGTTCGTGGAGTCGCCCATCCACCACGGCTCGTGGCTGCGCGACCGGCCCCGTGCGCTGCTCGCGGCCGGCCTGGCCCTGTCCTGCGTGGGGGTGCTCGCGGCCCTGCCGCTGTTCGCGCTGCGCTCGCCCTTCACCACCACGCCGCCCGGCGGCACCCTCCCGCCGCTCTCCCGGCTCGGCGCCGCGACGCTGCAGCCGGGGCAGCCGTTCACGCCGGTCGACGACCCGGGCTGGCTCACCCCCGACCCGCTCGTCTCCGGGGAGGACCGGCCCAAGGCCGACGTCGACCACTGCCAGGTGCCCGCCGGATCCACCACCCCGGTGGCGTGCACCTTCGGCGACCCCCAGGGCAGCACCACGG
>DASSQL010000240.1:0-2010 GCA_035702525.1 Ornithinibacter sp.
CGTGCCGCACCTGCGGCAGGGTCGCCCGACCTGGCCGTAGGCCGCGAGCGAGCGGTCGAAGTAGCCCGAGGCGCCGTTGACGTTGACGTAGAGCGCGTCGAAGCTGGTGCCGCCCTCGCCGAGCGCTTCGCGCATCACCTGTGCCGCGTGGTCGAGCACCTCGCCGATGCGCGGCTTGGTCAGCGCGCTCGCGACCCGCTCGCCGTGCACCTGCGCGCGCCAGAGGGCCTCGTCGGCGTAGATGTTGCCGATGCCCGAGGCCACCGTCTGGTCGAGCAGCACCCGCTTGATGGCACTGTCCTTGGCCTTGACCCGGCGCACGACGGCCGCCCGGTCGTAGGCCGGCTCGAGCAGGTCGGGGGCGATGTGCGAGATCGACGTCGGGATGCCGTGCGCGTCGAGGTCGGCCAGCGCGAGGCCCCCGAAGGTGCGCTGGTCGACGAAGCGCAGCTCGGGGCCGTCGTCGGCGAACCGGAACCGGGCGTGGAGGTGCTTCTCGTCGGGCGCCGCGGCGTCCTCGACGAGCAGCTGGCCGCTCATCCCGAGGTGCAGGATCAGGCCGAGCCCGTCACCGAGGTCGAGCCAGAGGTACTTGCCACGCCGGCGCACGGCCTCGATGCGGCGACCCGCGAGGCGGTCGGTGAGGTCCTGGGGGCCGGCGACGTGGCGGCGGGCCACCCGGTGGCCGCGCAGCTCGACGTCGGTGACGGTGCGACCGAGCACGTGGTCGGCCAGGCCGCGGCGGACGACCTCGACCTCGGGGAGCTCAGGCACGGCCCGCGGTGGGCCCGTCCGGCTCGAGGTCGTCGGCGTCACCCTCCGGGCGCGGCTCCTCCTCGGGGCCGACCACCGGGCCCTCGTGGGTGTCGCGGATGGTGGTCCAGGCCAGCGCGGCGGCCTCCTGCTCGGCGACCTTCTTGGTGCGACCGGAGCCGGTGCCGAGCACGTCGCCCCCGACGACGACCTGCGCCTCGAACCACTTGGCGTGCTCCGGGCCGTCCTCGGTGACGCTGTACTCGGGGGCGCCCAGGGCGTGCCGCGAGGTGATCTCCTGCAGGCTGGTCTTCCAGTCCAGGCCCGCGCCCAGGGTGGCCGACTGGGCCAGCAGCGGGTCGACGAGGTGGTGCACGAGCTCGCCGGCGGCATCGATGCCGGCCGACTGGTAGACCGCGCCGATGACCGCCTCGACGGTGTCGGCGAGGATCGAGTCCTTGTCGCGGCCGCCGGTCGACTCCTCGCCGCGGCCGAGGTAGACGTAGTCGCCCAGGCCGAGGGTGCGACCGACGTCGGCCAGCGCGCGCATGTTGACCACGGCGGCGCGCAGCTTGGCGAGCTGGCCCTCGCTGGTGTCGGGGTGCGCGTCGTAGAGCGTGGTCGTGACGACCAGGCCCAGCACCGAGTCACCGAGGAACTCCAGCCGCTCGTTGTGCGGCAGCCCCCCGGCCTCGTACGCGTATGAACGGTGCGTCAGGGCGCGACCGAGCACCGCTGCGTCCACGGGGCTGCCGGTCACCTCCTGGAGGTGGTCGAGCAGCTCGCTGACGGGTCGCAGCGGCGTCAGTGCGCCGGACGAGGCCGACCCCTTGCCCATGAGGGCGGGATCAGCCCTGGTGCTCGGTGCGCTCGGCGGCGCCGTAGTGGCGGCCCTTGTAGGTGCCACAGGACGGGCACGCGACGTGCGGCTGGGTGAGCGACTTGCACTGGGGGCAGGTCGTCGTGGCGACGGCAGTCGCCTTCCAGTTGGCGCGGCGCGAGCGGGTGTTGGAGCGCGACATCTTCCGCTTCGGAACGGCCACGTCAGGTCCTCTTCTCTGTCGGCGTGGGCGGCTGCTCGGCCATGGCCGAGAGGGCCGCCCATCGGGGGTCGATCAGGTCGTGCTGGTGATCCGGGTCCTCCGCGAGCGGCTGGCCGCACTCGGAGCACAGCCCGGGGCAGTCGGGCCGGCACACCGGCTGGAACGGCAGTGCAGGCACCACCGTGTCCCGGAGCACCGGGTCGAGGTCGATGAG
>DASSQL010000241.1:0-4560 GCA_035702525.1 Ornithinibacter sp.
GCTCGACGAGTACGCCGTCGAGGAGGCCCTGAAGATCGTCGAGGCCGCGGGCGAGGGTGAGGTCACCGTGCTGACGGTCGGCCCCGACGCCGCCGCCGACGCGATCAAGAAGGCCCTCCAGATGGGCGCCCACGCGGGCGTCCACGTCAACGACGCCGCGATCCACGGCTCGGACGCCGTCGCCACCTCCCTCGTGCTCGCCGAGGCCGTGAAGAAGGCCACCGGGGGTACCCCCGGGCTCGTCATCACCGGCATGTCGTCCACCGACGGCGTCATGGGCGTGGTGCCCGCGATGCTCGCCGAGCGGCTCGGCCTGCCCCAGGTCACCTACGCCTCCGAGCTCACCCTCGGCGACGGCACGGTGACGATCCGCCGCGACGGCGACACGGCATCCGAGACCATCGAGGCGACGCTGCCCGCCCTGGTGTCGGTGACCGACCAGATCAACGAGCCGCGCTACCCCTCGTTCAAGGGGATCATGGCCGCGAAGAAGAAGCCGGTCGAGCAGTGGGGGCTCGCCGACCTCGGCATCGACCCCTCGCTGGTCGGCCTCGACGCCGCGTGGACCTCGGTCGTCGCGTTCGCGAAGCGCCCGCCGCGCGAGAAGGGCCAGATCGTCCCCGACGAGGGCGACGGCGGCACCAAGCTGGCGGAGTTCCTCGCCGGCCAGAAGTTCCTCTGAGCCCGATCGACGACTGACAGGTAGGACGCACAACCATGGCTGAAGTACTCGTTCTCGTCGACCACACCGACGGGCGCCTGCGCAAGGCGACCGCCGAGCTGCTGACGATCGCCCGCCGCCTCGGCGAGCCCTCCGCCGTGCACATCGGCGTCGGCGCCGAGAAGGCCCAGGTCACGCTGGCCAAGTACGGCGCGCACAAGGTCTACGTCGTCGACGACGCGGATGCCGCCGCGTACCTCGTCGCGCCGCAGGCCGAGATCCTGGCCGCGCTGGTCGAGAAGGTCGCCCCGGCGGCCGTGCTCATCCCCAGCAACGCCACCGGCAAGGAGGTCGCGGCCCGGCTCGCCATCAAGACCGGCTCGGGCCTGATCACCGACGCCGTCGACGTGCGCTCCGGTGACAACGGCATCGAGACCACGCAGTCGGTCTTCGCCGGCTCGTACACGGTGACCGCCACGGTCACCACCGGCACCCCGATCATCGCGGTCAAGCCGAACTCGGTGCCGCTCCAGGCGGCCCCCGCCGCGGGTGCGGTCGAGGCGTTCTCGGTCACCCTGAGCGACACCGCCCGGGCCGCCCGGATCACCGACTCGCAGCCGAAGAAGGCCACCGGCCGCCCCGAGCTCACCGAGGCCGCGATCGTCGTCTCCGGCGGCCGTGGCACCGGGGGCGACTTCGGCCCGGTCGAGGAGTTCGCCGACTCGCTCGGTGCCGCCGTCGGCGCCAGCCGGGCCGCCGTCGACGCCGGCTGGTACCCGCACAGCAACCAGGTGGGCCAGACCGGCAAGCAGGTGTCGCCGCAGCTCTACGTCGCGGCCGGCATCTCGGGCGCGATCCAGCACCGCGCCGGCATGCAGACCTCGAAGACGATCGTCGCGGTCAACAAGGACGAGGAGGCGCCGATCTTCGAGCTCGTCGACTTCGGCGTCGTCGGCGACCTCTTCGCGGTGCTGCCGCAGGCCACCGCCGAGGTCAGGAAGCGCAAGGGCTGACCGGCACACGACCACCGCTCACGAGGCGGTCTCGCCGCGCGAGCGGACGACAGAGGGGCGACCGACTCGGTCGCCCCTCTCGGCGTCCCGGGGGCGCCGCCGGTGGGGTGCGGCAGGAGATCGAGTGGTGTCAATGCACCGAACGCCCAGGAAGTCGCAGCATGATGGCCACATGACGTCCAGACGGCCGGCGTTGCCGTGGTTGTCCACGCTCGCGTGGGCCGGCGTGGGGGCGCTCGGTGCCTTCGGCATCGCGGGGCTGGCCACCATCGGTCTGTTCCTCCTGGCGGGTGCGGTACTGCTCGCCGCGGTCGCGCTCTCGATCCCGGCGCTGCGCCCGCCGTGCGCGCCGGGCTTCCTCGTGGGGCTGTCGACCGCGCCGCTCTACATCGCGTGGCTGAACCGCGACGGGCCCGGGCTGGTGTGCACGACCACCCCCGAGTCGATGTCGTGCGCGGACCAGTGGAGCCCGTGGCCGTTCGTGGCGCTGGGCGTGCTCTTCGCCGGTGCCGGACTGGTGCTGCTGCTGGTCACCCGCAGGGGCTCTGACCAGCCGTCCGGCGTGGGCACCGGAGCGCCCGGCTCGGTGGTGCAGACGTAGACTCGACCACCGTGACTGCCTACCTCGACCACGCGGCGACGACCCCGATGCTGCCGGCCGCGCTCGAGGCCCTGATGGAGCAGTCCGCCGTGGTCGGCAACCCCTCCTCGCTGCACACCTCCGGGCGCGCGGCGCGCGCCGTGGTGGAGGAGGCCCGCGAGCGGATCGGCGCGGCGCTCGGTGCCCGGCCGTCCGAGGTCGTCTTCACCTCCGGTGGCACCGAGTCCGACAACCTCGCCGTCAAGGGCGCCTGGCTCGCGCGCCGCGCCATGGACCCTGCCCTCGACGGGGTCGTCGCGAGCGGCATCGAGCACCACGCGGTGCTCGACCCCGTCGAGTACCTCGCGCAGGCCCGCGGGGTGCGGGTCAGCTTCCTCGAGCCCGACCGCTGCGGCCACATCGGTGTCGACAGCCTGCGTGAGGCGCTGGCGCCCGGCGGCATCGCCGTGGCCAGCGTGATGTGGGCCAACAACGAGGTCGGCACGGTGCAGCCGGTGGCCGAGCTCGCCGCGGTCGCCCGCGAGCACGGGGTGCCGTTCCACACCGACGCCGTGCAGGCCGTCGCCCACCTCCCGGTGCGCTTCGACGAGAGCGGCGCCGACCTGATGACGGTGAGCGCCCACAAGATCGGGGGGCCCGTGGGCGTCGGCGCGCTGTTGGCCCGCCGCGACGCCCCGCTCGTCCCCATCGCCCACGGTGGCGGCCAGGAGCGCCAGGTGCGCAGCGGCACCCTCGACGCGGCCGGCATCCACTCGTTCGCGGTCGCGCTCGACGAGACCGTCGCGAGGCGCGACGTCGAGGCCAAGCGGGTGATGGTGCTGCGCGACCGGCTGCTCGAGGGCGCGCTCGGGCTCGGCCTCGGCATCCAGGTCACCGGCTGCTGGACCGCCGGCGACGGCACCCGGCGGCTGCCCGGCAACGCGCACCTCGTGGTGCCCGGCTGCGAGGGCGACTCCCTGCTTTACTTGCTCGACGCCGCCGGGGTCGAGTGCAGCACCGGGTCGGCCTGCCAGGCGGGGGTGCCGCAGCCCAGCCACGTGCTGCTCGCGATGGGGCTCACCGAGGCCGAGGCGCGCGGTGCCCTCCGGCTGTCGCTGGGCCACACCTCGACCGAGGCCGACGTCGACGCGTTCCTCACCGCCCTGCCGGCGGTCGTCGAGCGCGCCCGACGGGCAGGCGGCCTGCTCTGATGCGGGTCGTCGCCGCGATGTCGGGCGGGGTCGACTCGGCGGTCGCCGCCGCGCGGATGCTCGACGCCGGCCACGAGGTGGTCGGTGTGCACCTCGCGCTGTCGCGCTCGGCACCGACCCTGCGCGAGTCGGCGCGCGGCTGCTGCACCATCGAGGATGCCGGTGACGCCCGTCGCGTCGCCGACCGGCTCGGCATCCCGTTCTACGTCTGGGACCTCGCCAGCCGCTTCCAGCGCGACGTCGTCGACGACTTCGTCGCCGAGTACGCCGCGGGGCGCACGCCGAACCCGTGCCTGCGCTGCAACGAGCGGATCAAGTTCGCCGGCCTGCTCGACAAGGCGGTGGCGCTGGGCTTCGACGCGGTCGCGACCGGCCACTACGCGCAGGTCGTCGAGGGCGCGGACGGACGGCGCGAGCTGCACCGGGCCGTCGACACCGCCAAGGACCAGTCGTACGTGCTCGGGGTGCTCGACGCCGACCAGCTGGCCCGCTCCTTCTTCCCGCTCGGCGACTCGACCAAGCCCCAGGTGCGCGAGGAGGCCGCCGCCCGGGGCTTCTCGGTGGCGAAGAAGCCGGACAGCCACGACATCTGCTTCATCCCCGACGGCGACACCCGCGCCTGGCTGACCCGCCGGCTGGGGGAGCACGAGGGCGAGCTCGTCGACGCGGTGTCGGGCGAGGTCGTCGGGTCGCACGGTGGGGCGCACGGCTTCACGGTGGGGCAGCGGCGCGGGCTCGGCCTCGACCGGTCGGCGCTCGACGGCGAGCCGCGCTACGTCGTCTCGGTCGACGCACCGACCAACCGGGTGGTCATCGGCACCGCCGACCTGCTCGGGGTCGACCTCGTCGAGGGGCGGCACCTGCGGTGGTGCGGCCCGGCGCCGTCGGGGGAGGTGCGGGTGGGGGCCCAGGTCCGCGCCCACGGGGCCGAGGTGCCGGCCACCGCGACCGTCGACACCGGTACGGATGCCGTGCGGGTCGTGCTCGACGAGCGGCTGCGCGGGGTGGCCCCGGGGCAGTCGGTGGTGCTCTACGAGGGCACCCGGGTGGTCGGGTCGGCGACCATCAGCGGCACCGGCCGCGCCTGAGCGGCGG
>DASSQL010000242.1:0-2517 GCA_035702525.1 Ornithinibacter sp.
ACCGCCGCATCCGGCGCCAACGACCCACCAGCACGCCCCGCTCCGCCGACCTCCACCGCGAGCCGGGCCACCTGCCCCGCCCCGCCCTGCCGCAACGACGGCGCGAACTCCCGCACCCACCCCTGCGCATTCAACCCCGACCCCGCGACCACACCCCGACGCACCGCCTCCGCCCCCACCACCGCACGAGCGGCTACAGCCCGCGCCACCACCGCATCAGCCTCACCCAACACCGCCGCCAGCTCGGCATCCGACGCCTCGTGCAACGACCCCTCGAAACCAACCAGAGCGTCAGCAGCAGCCACCATCACGCAGCGCCGCTCCGCCAGACCCAACCCCCGCATCCCCATGCCCCATCATAACCGAACACACGTTCGGGTCACAAGATGTCCACACCCCCAGTTCGCCCTCAGCAGAACCGAACCCGCCCGACGACCGCCACCCGACCTTCGACACGACCACCCGACACCGCAACGTCGGGCCGCGATCCTCTGGCGCCGCGACGGCATCCCGCGTCAGGATGGGGCAGCCGCCACCGCCGCCGGACCCACAGGAGCCAGACCATGACCAACCTCGCGACGAACCTGACCACCACCGCCGCGAAGTACCCCGAGCAGGCCGCGCTCCGGGTGAACGGCCAGGGCATCACCTACGCACAGCTGCACGGCATGGCCGCCAAGGTCGCTGGAGCCCTGCGCGCCAACGGCATCCAGCCGGGCGACCGCGTGGCGATCATCCTCCCCAACGTGCCTGCGTTCCCCGTCGTCTACTGGGGCATCCTGCTGGCCGGCGGCATCGTCGTACCGATGAACCCGCTGCTCAAGGCGGGCGAGATCGACTACTTCTTCACCGACTCCGGCGCGAAGATCGCCTTCGTCTGGCCCGACTTCGTGAACGAGGCCACCAAGGGCGCGGCGAACTCCGGCACCACGATCATCGAGTGCGGCCCGATGGGCCCGGTCGAGGGTTCGCTCACCGGCGGCGACCCGATCGCCGCCCCGCACGAGCGCGCCGACGACGACACCGCGATCATCCTGTACACCTCCGGCACCACGGGCCGGCCCAAGGGCGCCGAGCTCACCCACAGCAACATCAACCTCAACGCGCTGCGCTCCTGCACGACCATCCAGGAGATCACCCCGGACGACATCGTCATGGGCTGTCTGCCGCTGTTCCACGTCTTCGGGCTCGTCGTCGGCCTCAACGCCGCGACCATCGCCGGTGCCAGCCTGGCGCTCATCCCCCGCTTCGACCCCGCGGCCGCCATCGAGGTGATCGAGAAGGAGCACGTGACGATCATGCAGGGCGTGCCGACGATGTACGCCGCGATCCTGAACCACCCGCAGTCCGACGGCATGGACACCTCCGCACTGCGGGTCTGCGCCTCCGGTGGGTCCGCGATGCCGCTCGAGGTGATGCGCTCGTTCGAGGACAAGTTCGGCTGCATGATCCTCGAGGGCTACGGCCTGTCCGAGACCTCCCCGGTCGCGTCCTTCAACATGCCCGACCGCGAGCGCAAGCCCGGCACCATCGGCGTCGCCATCCCCGGCTGCGAGATGAAGTGCGTCGACCTCGACGGCAACGAGGTGCCGGTCGGTGAGGTCGGCGAGATCGCCATCCGCGGCGACAACGTGATGAAGGGGTACTGGAACAAGCCCGAGGCGACCGCCGAGGCCATCCCGGACGGCTGGTTCCGCACCGGCGACCTGGCGACGATGGACGACGAGGGCTACTTCACGATCGTCGACCGCAAGAAGGACATGATCCTGCGCGGCGGCATGAACGTGTACCCGCGCGAGGTCGAGGAGGTCATCTACACCCACCCCGACGTCGTCGAGGTCGCGGTCGTCGGGATGCCGGACGAGCTGATGGGCGAGCAGGTCGGCGCCGCCGTCGCGCTGCGCGAGGGCGCCACCGCGACCCCGGAGGACATCATCGAGTACACCAAGGAGCGGATCGCGGCCTACAAGTACCCCCGCAAGGTCTGGGTCGTGCCCGAGCTGCCCAAGGGCCCCACCGGCAAGATCCTGCGCCGCGAGGTGCACGCCCCGGCCGAGGGGTGAGCGCCTCGCCCCGCTCCCGGATGCCGTCCGCCCCCGCCGCTCCCGACGCACCTCTCGCGCGCCCCGGTGACCGCTGGCGGCTGCCGGGTCTGGTGCTCCTGGGCACCTGGTCGGCGCTGTTCGCGGTGGCCATCGTGCTCTGGGTGCGCGCCGCGTTCCTCTCCGGGACCGGCGACGGCAGCGGCGACGGCGACCGCGGCCTGGTGCGCCTCGTGGGGGCACCCCTCGTGCTCGTCGCGGTGGGCCTGATCTGGTGGGCGTGGTGGTCGGCGCGAGCCCTGCGCCGGGGCCGGCGAGAGGGCTGGACACTGTTGCTGGTGCTCGGCGGCGTGTCCGTCGTGCAGGCGCTGCTGACCGCGCAGGCCGTCCTCGCCTCGTCGGGCAGCGCGACCGGTGGCGCCGCCGCCGGGCCGCCCCGCGAGGTCGTCGGCGGCCTGCTGGCCGTCATCGCGCT
>DASSQL010000243.1:0-11855 GCA_035702525.1 Ornithinibacter sp.
GAGCTCGGCTCCCTTCCCGAGGCGCCGGCCGGCGAGAACCTCGACACCGTCGACCTGGTTCGCGATGCCGTCGGCTACGGCTGGTCACGGTTCCTCGGCTTCTCGCGGGAGGTGGTCACCTCGGCACCCGGCGACGCGGCCCGGGCCTTGCGGCACCCCCGCGCAACGGTCAGCGAGGCGGTCGCGACGGTGCGGTCGGTCGCACGCTTCCTCGAGCCCGCGTCGGCCACGCTCTCGCCGGTCATGACCGAGCGCCACATGGCGTGGCACTACGACGTGCTGGAGCTGCCGCTGGCGGACCTCCTGCACGCGGCGCACGGGGCGGGGGCCAAGCTCAACGACGCCTTCCTCTCCGGTGTCACGGCGGGGCTGCGGATCTACCACGAACACCACGGCGAACCGGTCGACGAGCTTCGGGTCACCATGCCGATCAGCATCCGCAAGGACGGCGACGCCATCGGCGGCAACCGCATCACGCTCATGCGCTTCAAGGTGCCCGTGGCCATCACCGATCCGGGCGAGCGGATGAGGGAGACCCACCGCCGGTGCGAGCCGATGAAGACCGACCGGACACTGCCCTTCACCGACGTGCTCGCGGGCGCGCTGAACCTGCTCCCGCGGGCCTACGTCGGGGGGATGCTGAAGCACATCGACTTCCTCGCCAGCAACGTGCCGGGAATACCCATCCCGCTCTACCTCGCCGGAGCACGGGTCGACAGCTTCTACGCCTTCGGCCCGACGATCGGCGCAGCGTTGAACGTCACCCTCATGTCGTACTGCGGTACGTGTTTCGTGGGCCTCAACATCGACACCGGTGCCGTCCCGGACCCTGACGTGCTGATGGACTGCATGCGCGACGGCTTCGACGAGGTCCTCTCCAGTGCGGGCCAGAGCGGGCACGTGGTCCTGCCGACGGCCCCCTGACGACAACCGCGTCGCCGCGTGGCGAGCTCGGCCGGCTCGGTCGGTCGCTTCGACGGTCCGGGTGCGCGAGACTGCCACGATGACAACCGAGTACGCCCAGTCCGACCAGTTCCTCGGCGCCCGGATCCACCTGTGTGACCTGGCCGGCCTGGAGATCCGTGACTGTGCGGTCAGCGGCCTGAAGGTCGTCGACTGCTACGGCAGCGACGTCTACCTCGGCGGCGACTTCGAGCGCGTCGTCGTCAACGACGTCGACGTGACCGCGTACGTCGAGGCCGAGCTCGACCGTCGACACCCTGCACGGCGGCTGGCGCGAGAAGCGACGTCACCCGACGACTACCGGGCCGCGTGGGACGCCATCGAGAACCTGTGGGCGTCCACCCTCGACCGGGTCGGGCAGCTGCCCGAGGTCAGGCTGCACGAGCGGGTCGAGGGTGAGTGGTCCTTCGTCGAGACGCAGCGCCACCTGCTGCTGTGCAGCGATGCCTGGCTGGGCAGTGCCGTGCTCGAGGAGCGAGCGCCGTACCACCCGTTGGGGCTGCCCTACAGCGGGATGCCGGCCGACGCAGCGGCACGGCTCGGGCTCACCCTCGATGCCACCCCGACCCTCGACGAGGTGATGGCGCCGCGCCTGCTGCGGATGGCCGCCGTGCGACGTGTCATGGACGGCCTCACCGAGGGTGAGCTCGACCGCGTCTGCGGCCGCAAGCCGGCCGAGCCGTACCCCGACCAGGAGTACGTCGTCCGCCGCTGCCTCACGGTGATCCTCAAGGAAGAGGCCGAGCACCACCGATATGCCGTGCGCGACCTCGCCGTCCTCGACGGTGCCGAGTGGTCGAGCGTCGATCGGTGAGAGCCACGGCGACCACCGTCTGACCCGCCGCGGTTCCCGGCTACGAGCGGAACTGCTGGACCATCGGGCACGAGAACGGGTCGCTGCGGCCCGAACCCACCGCGTTCAGGTAGCGGACCACGATCACGTACGAGCCCACCAGGGAGGTCTCGGTGTACGCGACCTCGTTCTCGCGACAGAAGGCCCGGACGATCGGCCGGGCGCGCGAGAGGGAGGCACGCGGCATGCTCGGGAACAGGTGGTGCTCGATCTGGTAGTTCAGGCCTCCCATGAGGACGTCCACGACGGCGCCGCCGCGGATGTTGCGGGACATCAGCACCTGGCGCCGCAGGAAGTCGACCCGCAGGTCCCGCGGCACGATCGGCATCCCCTTGTGGTTGGGCGCGAAGGCTCCGCCGAGGAGGAGCCCGAACAGCGCGAGCTGCACGGCGAGGAACGTGGCGGCCTTGGCCGGGGAGAGCACGATGATGACGACGGCTGCGTACCCCACGAGCCGCACGGTCATCATGGCCAGCTCGAGGCGGCGCCACGGGAGGTCGCGGCGCGTGACGAGCACTCGCACGCTGGCCACGTGCAGGTTGAGCCCCTCGAGCAAGAGGTAGGGGAAGAACAGCACCCCTTGGTGTGCGACGAACCAGCGCCTCACGGGAGATCGCCCGGTGGCGTCCTCGGGCGTGAACACCAGTGCCCCGGGCTCGATGTCCGGGTCTCGCCCCACCTGGTTCGGGGCACTGTGGTGCCGGCTGTGCTTGTGGGTCCACCATCCGTAGCTCAACCCCACGACGCCCGTTGAGATGACCCGCGCGTACCAGGCGTTGCCTCGAGCGGACGCCAGAACCTGGCGGTGCGCCGCGTCGTGTCCGAGGAAACCGAACTGGGCGAGCGTGAACGCCAGCAACACGGCGGTGCCCAGCTGCCACCACGAGTCACCGAGCACGGTGAAGAGGATGGCAGCGCAGGTCAGGGCCGCGACGAGGGTCAGGAGCAGCGCCAGGTAGTAGCCGGGCCGCCTGCTCATGAGGCCGGCCGCCCCGACCCGCTCTGCCAGGGCCGCGTAGTCACTCTGGGCGCGAGCACGTCTCGTCCGCGCCGACGCCATGGTGGTGGTGCCCGAGGGTGCGGCCCGCTGGTGTCCTGGTGCCATTGCGCTCCCTGGTCGTCTCTGCGACGTCACCGGGGTCCGGGGCAACACCATCCGTACCGCCCACTGAAACACGCCTGGGGCGCGGACACAACAGGCACGACGTGTCGTCAGCGGGGGCTCGGCGGGTCTGCCCCGTCGGAGCGAGGCGTCAGGATGACCATCGGGGAGCCGGCCACCCAGTCATCGACGGAGAACGGCTGCTCGCCGTACCAGGGCTGGAGGCGCCGCGCCTGCTCGGCGATGTGGCGGCGGGCGAGCGGATCGGTGACCTCGTGTGCGGTGACGGCGAGCTGGAGGGCGGGTTCGCGCAGATGGAGCACCGCCTGCGGGTGGTCGCGAAGGTTGCGCAACCAGTGCCTGGCGCCCGGAGTCCCCGTGACGACGATCTGCCGGTCGACGACCACGTACCAGATCTCCACGAGCCGCGGCCGACCGCTGCGGCGCCCGATGGTCTCGAGGTCACAGGTGCCGGTCAGCGGCAGCTCCTCGACACCCATCTCCGTAGGGTAGGCGCGAGCGGCGGGCGCACTGCTCAGGTGGAGCGGGGCCAGCCTCGAGGTCGGGGCCGAGCCGCACGTCAGAGCGGCAGGCTCACCAGGTCCCAGAGCGTCAGCTGGATGGCGAGCGCGGTCAGCGCCGCTGCGAGGGCCGCATCGCGTGCGCGGACGGAACGGCCCCACCACTTCCGGAACGCGCCGACGGCCAGCAGTGCGACCAGCAGGCCGGCCAGGAACGCCGTCGCGTCAGGCACGTGGAGGAGGGCGCGTACGGGGAGGGTGAACGGCATCCAGCCGAGGTACCCGACATCCACGATGCCGGGGACGACCCGGATGCCGACCCCCGTGCTGATGGCGGCGAGGGCACCGAGGGCCGCGACGGCAGTGGTGATCCCTCGCCACCCTCGCCCGGGTCCACGGGGCCCTGCTGTCGCCGACACGTCGGGGCGGCCGCGCCGGATTCGGTCCCGGACACCGGTGCCGCCCGCGAGCACCAGCCATCCCGCCGAGACGGCCACCACCAGCGAGAGCAGGATCCACTGCGCCCGGAGCGGGCCATCCGTGACCGGGTTGAGGCGAAGACCACGCCAGCGCGGTACCGGACCTCGCAGGTCGAGGGTCTCGCCGTTGTCGGCGAGGAAGAGACCGGGCTGCGACTCGACCAGTCGGTGCCGGACGGGTGTGCCGTCCTCGCTGGCGTCGAAGTAGGGCGCGCCGGACTCGACGTGGAACCTCGACGGCGGCGCCGCGGGATCCATCGCGCCGGGCACCCCGGTCCGGTACAGCTCCGCGAACCCAGCCCATCGTTCCGGCGCCGCGGGCGACTGCGGCATCGCCACCGAGGCGATCTGCTGGGCGAGGTCGGGTGGTGGCACGAAGTGGCTGTCAGGCTCGACGACGTCGGACTGGGTGGGGAGTGCCAGGAGCCGGTCGCGGTAGGGACTGTCGGGCCCCGCGGCCAGGTCGCCCAGGATCTGCAGGGCGAGGTCTCCCTGCAGGTGGTGCTCGGAGGAGTTGGTGAGGACGGCGATGCCGAGCTGGAGCTGCGGGAGCCACCACAGGTCGGTGATGAAGCCGTTCCCGCCGCCACCGTGGTCGAACAGGTCGAGGTACCGGCCGGCGCGCCAGTGCGTGCGGGCGACGCCCAGGGCGTAGCCGGCCGGCGCGCCTGCGTCGGGTGCCGGCACCGTACGCATCTGCTGCATCAGTGCGGGGTCGAGCACGTCGCGCCCCTCGAAGGAGCCGTTGCCCAGCTGGAAGCGGAGGAACCGGCCCAGGTCCGCGGCGCTCGCCCAGAGACCACCGGCCGCGGTCATCGGGCTGTCCACGGGCGGTGTCACGGGCCCGGAGTGGCCGACCGCGCGGTCCGCGGTGGCCCGGACGCGAGCGCGGTCGAAGGTGCTGTCGTTCATTCCGAGCGGGCCCAGCACGAGGTCACGCATGAGCACCGGGAACGACTTGCCCGACACCACCTCGAGGACGTGCCCGGCCAGGTCGATGCCGAGGTTGGAGTACGCGTAGCCGGTGCCGACCCGGAAGCGCAGCCACGTCGCCGAGATGCTCCGCACGTGCGCGTCGAAGGAACCGGGCTCGGGCTCGTAGTTGTTGCCGATCGGCGCCTCGTGGGTGAAGCCCGCGGTGTGGCTCAGCAGCATCCGCAGCGTGATCCGGCGCTCGGGGTGGGTCTCGAAGACGCTGTGCACGGTGAAGTCGGGAAGGTACGTCGTGATCGGCTCGTCGAGGTCGACCAGCCCGGCCTGCACCGCGAGCATGACCGCCGTCGCGGTGAAGGTCTTCGACGTCGACTGGACGCTGAAGATGGTGTCAGCCGTGACCGGGGCGCCACCGGCGTCCGTGGAACCGAACCCCTCCTGCCACAGGACCCGGTCACCGTCGACCACGGCCACCGCCAGGCCGGGGACGTGCTCGCTGGCCATCAGCTCCGGGATCCGCTCCCGGTAGGTCGTGATGACCTCTGCCGTCGTCCGGCTCCCTGCCGCCGGCACCCACCCGGCGTCCGGCGTTCCCATGGCCGGCGTTCCCGGGGCGGCCGAGGCCAGGACCACCCCGGCGGTCACCACGGCTCGGAACCACCCACGGGTGTGCGTGGCCGCCGGCGGACCATGACGGCCCGCCCGACCGATCGCGCGCCGAGAAGCCGCCGACCCCACTCCTGGCACACGTGCACGGGGGGCCCGCCCGACGCGGCCGACACCCCACCAACAGCAGCCGGCGATGGCTACCCCACCTCGCGTCCTACCTGGTTGCGCTCGCGGCGGTGGGCGAGCCAGATCGCCAACGCCATGAGCACGGCGACATCGGCGAAACCGAGCAGCGACGCCCACGGCAGGTCGATGTCACCGTTGCTGAGGTTGTTGAAGAACGCACCCATGGGGGTGAGCAGCGGCCAGAGGATGAGCACGTTGCTCGTCAGGCGGTACGCCACGGCGTAGACCACACCGAGGGCGAGCAGGAACCACAGCTCTGACACGCCCATCCCGTACCCCACGTGGTACGCGCCGTAGAGCACCGCGGCGCCGGCCACCGCGGGGACGGGTCCGAAGCTCGACTCCAGCCGTCCCTGGACGAACCCGCGGAAGAAGACGGCCTCGAACAACCCGACGACCAGCGACATGCCCAGTAGCGGCACCCACGTCGCCGGTGCCGGCATGGAGTAGCCGAGGAACGTCACGGCGAACTGCGCCGCCGCGAGCACCAGACCCATGACCAGGGTCTGACCCAGCTGGTGACGCCCCAGCCCGAGCGAGCGCAGCGGCCGGCGTCGACCCCACACCTGGTAGACCACCGGTCCCACGACGCCGAGCAGCAGCCCCGCGGCGAAGCAGAGGAAGAGGCCCAGGACGTTGTCGGTGGTGAACACCGTGAACGCGATCCGGAAGAGGACCACCACACCGACGTACCCTCCGGTGACGGCGGCGAGGTCGATCAGGTCCACGGCGGAGCCGACCTGTGGCCGCAGCGCGGGCACGCAGGCCAGGACGGCGCCGGCGAGCAGCACACCCGCCGCCCACACCTGGAGGTCCACCACGGCCAGGGCCAGCAGGCTGACAAGACAGAACAGGAACCAGGTCGCGGTCGCGGTCGAGACGCCCCGACCCCTCTGGCGCACAACTGGTCGATCGAGAACCGACATCCAGACCACACTCCCGAGGAGCGCCCTCACCCGCAGCGTCCCGGCGGCGCAGCGCACAGCCTCCCTTCGATCCTCCTCCGACCCGATGCCGCCGTACCCGGACCGAGGCGCACGTCACCCCCGCGCCCGGAGGCTTGCGGGCGGGTCACCTCATCGGCCCGACCCGCCTCCCCTGCAGAGGCTCGCCCGACGGTGCAGCAGCGCGCGCTCGCTGGCGTTGCCGGTCTTCGCGGCCGCCTCGGTGAACGCCTCGGCCGCCTGCGCGTGCAACCCGGCTCGTTCGAGCAGGTCGCCGCGCACACTCGGCAGGAGCGGCGAGTCGGCGAGGTCTCCGGGGTCCAGCCGGGCCAGCACGGCGAGCCCTGCGTCCGGGCCGAACGCCCGCCCGTGAGCGACCGCCCGGTTCACCTCGACGACCGGCCCGGGCGCGGCCTCGGCCAGGACGTCGTACAGGGCCGCGATCCGGCGCCAGTTCGTGTCCTCGGCACGCCCGGCCCGGGCGTGCTGGGCGGCGATCGACGCCTGGAGGAAGTACTTCCCGACGGGCTCGCCGCGCGCGGCGAGCAGCTCGGCCCGATGGAGGGCGTCCAACCCGCGGCGGATCAGCGTCGTGTCCCAGCGACTGCGGTCCTGCATCTCCAGCAGGACCGGTACGCCCCGCTCGTCGAGTCGGGCCGCCGTCCTCGAGCCCTGGATCTCGAGCAGCGCCTGGAGTCCGAGCACCTCGACGTCGTCGGGAGCGAGGTCGACCAGCATCCGAGCGAGCCTGATCGCCTCGATCACCAGGTCGGGGCGCATCCAGTCCTGGCCGGTCGTGGCGGTGTAGCCCTCGTTGAAGATCAGGTAGATCACGGCCATCACGTCGTCGACCCGCCTGGTCCGCTCGGGGCCGGTCGGGAGCTCGAACTCGGCGTGAGCGGCGGACAGCGTCCTCTTCGCGCGCGAGATGCGCTGACCCATCGACGACTCCGTGACCAGGAACCCCCGTGCGATCTCGGCGGTGGTGAGGCCGCCGACCAGGCGCAGCGTCAGCGCCGCACGGGACTCGGCAGTCAGGGCGGGGTGGCAGGACAGGAAGATGAGGCGCAGGACGTCGTCCTCGATGTGGTCGACCTGGCCGTCGAGGTCGGGCACCATCACCGCCTCCTCTCCACCACGTGCACGCTCGAGCTCCGCGGTCTTGCGGCGCAGGTTCTCGGCACGCCGGAAGTGGTCGACGGCGCGCCGCTTCGCGATGGCCATCAGCCACGCGGCCGGGTTCTGCGGGACGCCGGCCGTCGGCCACTGCTCCAGCGCGGCCACGAGGGCGTCCTGCGCGAGGTCCTCGGCGAGGTCGAGGTCACGGGTCATCCGGGTGAGGGCGCCGACGAGGCGGGCCGACTCGGCCCGCCACGCCGCGACGATGGCCTCGTTCGAGGCCTCCGCACTCGTCCCTGCCGGCACGCCGCCAGCGTAGTGAGTCCCGCTCAGTCGCCGGGGGCGTCCGGACCGTTCGAGATCTGGCGAAGGGTCGCGACCACCGTGACCTCGGGCCAGTGCTTCGCGTGCAGCTCGGCGAACGACTGCTGGTCGGCCACGGCATCCTCGAGGCTGTCGTACTGCAGGATCGACCACCCGCCGACGACCTCCTTGGCCTCGGCGTACGGTCCGTCGACCCGGCTGACCTCACCCTTGCGGACCACGAAGTTCACCGCGTCCTCGGTTCCGTACAGACCGCCTCCGTCGAGGAACACACCCGCGGCGGCCCGCTCGCCGATGTAGGCGTCCATCGCCTCGAACAGCGCCTGCGGCGGCGTGCCGATGCCCTCTTCCATCCTCACGAATCCCATGAAACGCGGCATTGTGCTCACTCCTGGTGGTTGACGGGATGTTGCTTCGTGCACGTACGTCGAACGGCCATCAGGGTCTTCGACATCAAGTATCGAGTCTCTTCACACTCCTGCCATCGTGCGGGGCGAGAACCCCATGAACCCCCCTGTGATCGCCTCGTCAGCTCGATCAGCGATGAGGGCGCTCCAGTGCGATGTCGACGGGATCCACTCCTTCGGGTGCCCCCCCGCGCCGTCCAGCCGCCCGACCCCACCTCAACGAAGGCTGAGGTGGCCGTTGACCCGGGCGGCGGCTGGGTCGATGCTCGGGCGATGGCCCTTCTGCTGGCCGCCTGCATGGTGGTCGTGGTGACCTACTGCCTCGCCCGGATGGTCCGGCCGTCGCTGCGCGACCCGGCCCACCACGCCGACCTGGACGGATGGCATGCCCTGATGGGCGCCGCGATGGCCGCGATGCTGGTGCTCACGTACGCCCCGGTGGCCGCGCTGCTCGCCCTGACGGTGTTCGTGGTCGGCGTCGGCTGGTCGGTCGTGCGGCTCGCTGCCCCGGAGGCGCGTGCGGCGTACCTCCGCCTCGGCCTGGGCTGCTCGGCGATGGCTGCGATGCTGCTGCCCGTGGCGACGGCCTCCGCCGCCGAGCCGGCGAGCGTGCCCGCGATGGTGCACGCGATGCCGATGGACCACGCGCACCTCGCCGCGACGACCCCCACGTGGACGAGCCCCCTGGCCCCGCCGACCCTGCTCGTGATGGCGCTGCTCACGGCCTTCGCCGTGGTCCTCGTGGTCCGCCTGGCCGGGACGTTCCGCGCGGGTGAGACCGTGGCCGGCCGGCTGGCCGCCTGCTGTGACGTGGCGATGGCCGCCGCGATGGGCTACATGCTCGTCGCCTTCCTCTGAACCAAATCAACAGTTTGCTGAGGTGGCCGTTGACGGCCGCCCGGCGAGGGGCGAGAGTCGTGTGACCGCCGTCACAGCGGTTCACCGGGAGGTCGCCCATGCAGGTCCCCGCCCCCTTCGAGTACGAACGTGCCACCAGCGTGGAGCACGCCATCGGGCTCCTCGAACGCCTCGGCCCCGAGGCCCGGCTGATCGCCGGTGGCCACAGCCTGCTGCCGATGATGAAGCTCCGGCTGGCCAACCTCGAGTACGTCATCGACATCAACGACCTCCACGACGAGCTGGGCTACGTGCGGGTGGGTGCCGACGAGGTCCGGATCGGGGCGATGACGCGCCACCGCGAGCTCCTGGAGTCACCCGAGCTCGCCGCGCTCTTCCCGATCTTCGCCGACGCGGAGGCCGTGATCGCCGACCCCGTGGTGCGCAACCGCGGCACGATCGGCGGATCGCTCTGCCAGGCGGACCCGTCGGAGGACCTCACTGCCGTGTGCACCGCCCTCGACGCCAGCTGTGTGATCCGCAGCGCCGCGGGCGAACGCGTGGTCACCATGGAGGAGTTCTACCGAGGGCCCTACGAGACCGCCGTCGAGCACGACGAGATGCTGACCGAGGTCCGGATCCCGGTACGGCCCAACGGCTCCAGCGCCTACGCCAAGGTCGAGCGGCGGGCCGGGGACTGGGCGGTGACGTCGGCCGGCGCGGCGGTCTGGATGGACGGCGACGTCATCTCCAACGCCCGGGTCGGCCTGGCAGCCGTCGGCCCCAACACCACCGGCATGCCCGGCATCTCCGAGCTGCTTCGTGGTCAGACCCCCTCCGACGAGCTCTACGCACGGGCCGGGGCGCTGGCGGCCGAGGGCTGCTCCCCCACCAGCGACAACCGTGGCACCGCCGAGTACAAGCGCCACCTTGCCGACGAGCTCACCCGCCGCACGCTGCGCACGGCCGTCGAACGCATCCGGGCCGGCGTCGCCGGCGACCAGGCCCGACCCGGGCGTCGTGACGAAGGGAACGTCTGACATGCAGGTCACGATGAGCGTCAACGGGGAGACCGTCACGCGCGAGATCGAAGGGCGGATGCTGCTCGTCCACTTCCTGCGCGACGAGCTCGGGCTCACCGGCACGCACTGGGGCTGTGACACCAGCAACTGCGGCGTGTGCGTCGCCTGGCTCGACGGCGAGCCGGTCAAGACCTGCACCGTCCTGGCCGCGATGGCCGGCGGGCGCGAGGTGCGCACCGTCGAGGGCCTCGAGACCGACGGGGTGCTCGACCCGGTGCAGGAGGGCTTCATGCGCTGCCACGGGCTGCAGTGCGGGTTCTGCACGCCCGGGATGCTGATGACGACCAGGGCGCTGCTCGACCGCGACCCGGACCCGAGCGAGGACACCATCCGCGAGGCGATCTCGGGGCAGATCTGCCGGTGCACGGGCTACACCACGATCGTCCGCTCGGTGCAGTGGGCGGCCGAGCACGAGCGGACCGCGCGCCAGAACGCCGCCGCCGAGACCGTAGGAAGTGAGTCATGACCACCGTCGACACCGGCCTCGAGGGTGGCGTCGCCGCCACCCCGGAGGACCTCGAGAAGGCCGACAACGACCAGCACCCGGTCGGCCACGGCCGGATGCTGCGCAAGGAGGACCCGCGCTTCATCCGGGGCATGGGCAAGTACGTCGACGACCTCCAGCTGAAGGGCATGCTGCACCTGGCGATCCTCCGCTCCCCGGTGGCGCACGCCAACATCGTCAGCATCGACGTGTCCGCAGCCCAGGCCCACCCCAAGGTCAAGGCGGTCATCACCGGCGCCGACCTCGCCGCCCAGGGCCTGGCGTGGATGCCCACCCTGTCCAACGACGTGCAGGCCGTGCTGGCCACCGACAAGGTGCGGTTCCAGGGCCAGGAGGTCGCCTTCGTCGTGGCCGAGGACCGCTACTCCGCACGCGACGCCCTCGAGCTGATCGACGTCGAGTACGACGTCCTCACACCGGTCATCGACGTCCGCACCGCCCTCGCGCCGGGCGCGCCGGTGATCCGCACCGACCTCGAGGGCAAGGCCGACAACCACTGCTTCGACTGGGAGACCGGCGACAAGGCCGCGACCGAGGCGGTCTTCGCCACGGCCGACGTCGTGGTTTCCCAGGACATCGTGTACCCGCGCGTGCATCCGGCCCCGATGGAGACCTGCGGCTGCGTCGCGGACTACGAGCGGGTCAGCGGCCAGCTCACGTTGTGGACGACCAGCCAGGCGCCCCACGCCCACCGCACCGTGTACGCCCTGGTGTCCGGCCTGCCCGAGCACAAGATCCGGGTCATCGCGCCCGACATCGGCGGCGGCTTCGGCAACAAGGTCCCGATCTACCCGGGCTACGTCTGCGCGATCGTCGCCTCCCTGGTCATCGGCAAGCCGGTCAAGTGGATGGAGGACCGCTCCGAGAACCTGGTGTCCACCGGGTTCGCCCGCGACTACGTCATGCGTGGCGAGATCGCGGCGACCAAGGAGGGGAAGATCCTCGCCATCCGCACGAACGTGATCGCCGACCACGGCGCCTTCAACGGCAC
>DASSQL010000244.1:0-10309 GCA_035702525.1 Ornithinibacter sp.
GGCCGCGTCGCCGGGTGCCGAGGTGACCACCTCCCGCGAGAAGCCGAGGAACCGTGACCAGCCGTAGCCGACGGCATCGCGAACCAGGTCGACGGTGTCGAGGTTCTCGCCGGCCGGCGCCTCGGGAAGGGAGCCGAGCTCGGCGGGCTCCGGCTCGACGTCGAACAGCAGGCGCGCGATGTCCATGCCACCGACACCGTCGGTCAGCGAGTGGTGCAGCTTCAGGACGACGGCCGTCCGGCCACCCTCGAGCTCGTCGACGAACGTGGCCTCCCACAGGGGTCGGTCACGGTCGAGGCCGGCCATCCCGGTCTTGCGGGCGAACTCCAGGACCGTCTCGAGCGTCCTGGGCGAGGCGGCCTCGAACCGGCGGACGTGCCAGGACAGGTCGAAGTCGGGATCGACGACCCATCGGGGCGTGGCCAGCCGCAGCGGTGGCTGCACCACCTTCTGCCGGAAGCCGGGCGAGATGCGCGTGAGCCGCTCGAGCCGCTCCATCAGCCGGTCCCAGTCGGGTGCGCGTTCGAGCACCAGGACGACGACGACCGTCGACCGCAGCAGTGGGTCCTGCTCCATGTACCAGGCGAACGCGTTGGTGTCGCGCATGTGGACCTCGACGGGCTCAGCCAACGCGACCACATCCATCTCTTCCCGGGCCGGCGCTTCGCACGCCGCGCGCGCGCCGAGTCTATGCCGGGCACGATGGGCGCCGACGGGTGGACGACGAAAGGTACGCGGGTGAGCCCCAACGGTGGACATCAGGCCCTGACCACAGCATGCTCGTCGTCGTGAGCGCCACGCCCGAGCCTGGCATCGTCGGTCGCGACGGCGTGTTGCGGGTCCTGCTCGATCGCCTCGACGCGGAGGACCCGCAGGGGACCGCGATCGGTCTCGTCGGGGATCCTGGCGTGGGCAGGAGCGCACTGCTGCGCCGGGTGGAGCAGGGCGCGCGGGCCACTGGGTACACGGTGCTCGGCTCACGGGGGAGCCCCTCCGAGACCCACCTGCCGTATGCGAGCCTGCACCAGCTGGTGCGACCCCTGTTGCCCCGCGTCGATGCGCTTCCCGTCAACCAGCGGGAGGCGCTGCTGGCCTGCTTCGCGATGGGTGCGTCGGTCGACGTCAACCCCTTCTTCACCTCGTTGGCCGTGCTCGAGCTCCTGGTGGACGCCGCAGCCAGGTCGCCAGTGTTGGTCGCCCTGGACGATGTCGACTGGATGGACCAACCGTCGATCGACGTGCTGGCCTTCGTGGCTCGGCGCGTGGCAGGTGAACGCGTGCTCTTCGTCGCGACCTCGCGGGCCGAGCTGCCCGCCTTCGGGGACGCACACACGATGCGGTGGATCACGGTGGCCGGACTCGACGACGAGGCGGCTGCCGCGCTGCTCGAGTCGCGGTCACCCGGGCTCGCTCCAGGGCTGCGCGAGAGGGTCCTGCGCCAAGCGGTCGGCAACCCGCTGGCCCTCGTCGAGATCGGCTCGGCACTCCGTGCGGGCGATGACGAGTGGTCGGAGCCCGACGAGGACCTGCCCATGACCGCACGCCTCGAAGCGGCGTTCGTCGCGCGCGCCGCCCAGCTGGACGTCGGGCCTCGCACGGTCCTGGACGTTGCAGCCGTCGACGACGGCGACAACCTCCACGAGGTGCTCCGGGCAGCGGAGGCGCTGCACGGCGCGCCTCTCGACCGCACCGACCTCCAGCCTTCCCTCGAGCTGGGTCTCGTGACCGTGTCCGGTGACCGCTACCGCATCACCCACCCCCTGATCGGCTCGGCACTGCGCCATGCCATGACGCTGGACACCCGGCACCGGGCGCACGCCGCTCTCGCTCAGGTGCTGGCCGCGCACCCCGACCGGGCCCTGTGGCACCGTGCGGCGTCCGCCGCCGGCCCCGACGAGGAGGTGGCACGGGCCCTGGAGCAGGCCGCGGCCGACGCACGCCGCAGGGGCGCGGTCGCCACTGCGGTAGGACGGTTGGAGCGCGCGGCCGCGCTGAGCCAGGACGGTGAGGCCAGGGTTCGTCGCCTGCTCGGCGCTGCTGAGCTCGAGTACGAGCTCGGCCGGTTCGCCCGCGTCGAGCAGATCCGCGGCGAGGTCGCGAGGATGCCGTTGTCGGTGAGTGACCGTTCTCGACTCACCTGGTTGGAGGGTGTCTTCCACGACGGGTCGTCCAGCGAACCGGCGGAGGTTCGTCGCCTGGTGGCCCTGGCCCGGCGGGCCACGAGCGAGGGCGACCCCGACCTCGCCCTTCAGCTTCTCTTCGGCGCGGGGCGAAGGGTGTGGTGGCGAGACCCGGGCGCTGACGTGCGGCGCGACATCGTGGCCGCGGCGCAGTCCGTCCCCGTGGCGGACGGGGATCCTCGCGTGCTGGCCGTGCTTGCTCTGGCCGAGTCCCTGGAGCTGGGTCCCACCGTGATCGCCCACCTGCAGAACTGGCCCGCCGATGCCGGTGGGCGGCCTGACCTTGCCGGCCTCCTCGGTGTTGCGGCGTTCTGCGTCGGGGACCACGAGCGGGCCGAGACCTACCTCTCCACCGCCGCCGTCGAGCTGCGCGCACAGGGCCGTCTGAGCCTGTTGGCCGAGGTTCTGGCCCTCCGGTCGTGGGCCGAGATCAACCTGGGCGTCTTCGACGCGGCGCGATCCGCTGACGAGGCGATGCGGCTGGGGGACGAGACCGGCCAGGCGGTGTGGGCGGCAACCGCACGGGCCGCCGTGGCCCTGGTCGACGCCGTGAGCGGGCGGTGGGAGCCCGACCACGAGCTGCTCGCCGAGGCCGAGCACACGGCCATGAGCACGCCCAACGCCAGCTCCTCCATCCTGTCGGGCATCCAGCTGGCCCGGGGTGTCGGCGAGCTCGGCGCGGACCATCCTGAGCGGGCATATGCCGAGCTGCGTCGCGTGTTCGTTCCCACCGACCCCGCGTACCAGCGGATCCAACAGTTCTGGTCCTTGGGCTACCTCGCGGATGCGGCCGTGCTCATCGGACGCCGGGAGGAGGCGACGTCCGTCGTCGACTCGCTCTCCGGGCTGGCCGGGCCCGTGCCGTCACCGAGCTCGATCGTGCCGGTGGAGTACGCCCGTGCGGTTCTCGCGGACGACGCCTCCGCCGAAGGGCTCTTCCGCGCTGCGCTGGACGGTGCCGCGCGCCCGTACCCCTGGCACCGGGCGCGCCTCCAGCTCGCCCAGGGGGCGTGGCTCCGCAGACAGCGCCGGGTCACGGAGTCGCGGGATCCGCTCCGGGCTGCGCGAGGGACGTTCGCCGCGCTGGGTGCGAGCACGTGGGCCGACCGCGCGGACCAGGAGCTGAGGGCGACCGGCGAGCCCGGCTGGCGACCGGCATCCCGGCCGCGGGAACGTCTCTCGGTCCAGGAGTCCCGCATCGCCGAGCTGGCCGCACAGGGCCTGTCCAACCGCGAGATCGGTCAGCGACTCTTCCTGTCGCACCGCACCGTCAGCTCCCACCTCTACCGGATCTTCCCGAAGCTCGACATCACGAGCCGCAACCAGCTGGGCCGCGCACTTGCCGGTCACGGCGATGCCGGACCGCGGTCCGCTGATTCAGTCACCTGACGCTAGCCACGCGCCTGTCGGCCTGCGCTGCTCAGCACCCGATGCAGCCCGATGACGCACGTGCTCCCGGTGCGCCCCTTCCTAGGCTCCGAGGACCGCCGCGGAGCAACCGGCACCCGGCGCAGAGAAGGGAGACCGT
The DNA here is from genome assembly GCA_035702525.1 of Ornithinibacter sp. Taxonomy (GTDB): domain Bacteria; phylum Actinomycetota; class Actinomycetes; order Actinomycetales; family Dermatophilaceae; genus Fodinibacter. The sequence goes on from DASSQL010000244.1 coordinate 3,709, forward strand.
CGTGGGAACACCAGTGCTCTTCATCCACGGGCTGTGGCTGCACGCATCGTCGTGGGACCCGTGGATCGAGGTGTTCGAGGCTGCCGGCTACGAGCCGCTGACCCGGGGTTGGCCGGGCGACGGTCCCACGGTCCAGGCCTCCCGGGAGAACCCCGACGCCATCGGCGACCACGGCATCGACGACGTCGTGGCGCACTTCGCGGACATCATCGAACAGCTGCCCACGGCGCCCATCCTCGTCGGCCACTCCTTCGGCGGGATGATCGCGCAGAAGCTGCTCGGGCAGGACCTCGCCCGGGCGGCGGTCGCCATCGACGCCGCCCAGATCAAGGGGGTGCTCCCGGTGCCGCTCTCAGCGCTGCGCGCGACCCTGCCCGTCTTCAAGAACCCCGCGAACAAGCACCGCGCGGTCAGCCTCACGGCGGAGCAGTTCCGGTTCGCCTTCGCGAACGTCGTGTCCGAGGAGGAGTCCGACGAGCTCCACGAACGCTGGACGATCCCCGCGCCCGGCCGTCCGCTGTTCGAGGCGGCAGCGGCCAACTTCAACCCGCACTCACCGGCCAAGGTCAACACCGACAACCAGAGTCGTGGCCCCCTGCTGCTGATCGGCAGCGGGAAGGACAACACCGTGCCCGAGGCGGTCACCCGGGCCACCCTCAAGCAGTACCGCCACTCCGACGCCGTCACCGACATCGTGACCTTCGACGACCGTGGTCACTCGCTGACGATCGACTCCGGGTGGCGCGAGGTGGCCGACACCTGCCTCACCTGGCTCAAGGAGCAGCAGCTGTGAGGCTCGACCTGGCCGGCAAGACGGCCGTGGTCACCGGAGCCAGCCGCGGCATCGGGCTGGCAGTGGCCCAGGCGCTCGTGCGCGAAGGGGTCAACGTCACCGCCGGGGCACTGAACGCCTCCGCCGAGCTGAGCGCCCTGGCCGACGGAGGTGGGCTGAAGGTGGTCCTCGACGACCTGACCACGACGGCCGGGTGCCAGGCCCTGGTCGACGCGGCGGTCGACGAGTTCGGGGGGGTCGACCTCCTCGTCAACAACGTCGGCGGGGTGCGCCCACGCACCGCCGGCTTCGTCGAGGTCACGGACGCGGACTGGCTCTGGGCCCTCGACGTCAACCTGCTCTCGGCGGTCCGCGCCACGAGGGCGGCCGTCCCCCATCTCCTCGAGCGGGCACCGGCTGCCATCACGACGGTCTGCTCGGTCAATGCCACGCTTCCGGACCCCGGCGTCATCGACTACAGCGCCGCCAAGGCCGCTCTGCGCAGCTTCAGCAAGTCCCTGTCGAAGGAGCTGGGGCCGGCGGGGGTCCGGGTGAACACGGTCAGCCCGGGTCCGGTCGAGACAGCCCTGTGGCTCGGAGCCGGGGGTGTCGCCGAGACGATCGGACGGGCGCGAGGGCTGGACCCGGCAGCGGTGCGGCAGGCCGCAGTGGCAGGAACCCCCACCGGTCGCTTCACCCGCCCCACCGAGGTCGCACAGCTCGTGCTCTTCCTCTGCTCCGCGGCTGCGGGCAACGTGACCGGCGCCGATGTGCTCATCGACGGTGGCCTCGTCACCACGGTGTGAGGGGGCGGCGGTGAGCCCGAGGCGGACGGCCAGGCCGACCCTCGTCGAGGTGGGGCCACCCACCGTCCCGGACCGCGGCGTGTTGGCCTACCGGTCCAGCGCGGGCCGGTGGGTGGTGTTCGCGACGGTGCTCGGCTCCGCGCTGGCCGCGGTCGACGCGACGATCGTCACCATCGCCCTGCCGGCCATCGGCGAGGACCTCGGCGCGGGCTTCGCGGCCCTGCAGTGGACCATCACGGGGTACGCGCTGACGCTGGCGTCGTTGGTCCTGCTCAGCGGCGCGGCGGGCGACCGGTTCGGCCGTCGACGCGTCTTCCTCATCGGTGTCGTGTGGTTCACGGCAGCGTCCCTGCTGTGCGCGGTCGCGCCCACGGTCCTCGTCCTCGTCGCAGCCCGGGTGCTGCAGGGGGTGGGTGGCGCCATGCTGACCCCGGCGTCGCTCGCCATCCTCGAGGGAGCCTTCGCCCCAGAGGACCGAGCGCTGGCCATCGGCAGCTGGGCCGGGTTCAGCGGGGTCGCCGGCGCGCTGGCCCCCTTCGCCGGTGGCTGGTTGCTCGAGCTCGGCAGTTGGCGTTGGGTCTTCCTGGTCAACGTCCCCCTGGCGGCTGCGGTCATGGCCGTCGGGCTCCGCCACATCCCGCGATCCTGCTCCGAGAGCGACGACGGTGGCGCGCTCGACTGGGGAGGGGCTGCCCTGAGCGTGGTGGTGCTCGGGTCCGGCACGTACGCGATCATCGGCGCCAGCCCTGGGGCCGCTGCAGGTGCGGCCGCGGCGGGGCTGGCGCTGGTGCTGCACGAACGGCGTTCACCCAACCCCTTGGTGCCCCTGAAGATCTTCCGCATCCGTCAGTTCAGCGCCGTCAACAGCGTCACCTTCCTCGTCTACGCGCCGATCGCGGTGTTCTTCTTCCTCCTCGTCGTCCAGCTGCAGGTCGTCGCCGGTTGGTCGCCGATCGCCGCCGGCGCCAGCGCCGTCCCCGTCACGCTCCTCACGCTCCTGCTGTCTCGACGCAGCGGTGCACTCGCACAACGCATCGGGCCACGCCCGCAGCTGACGCTGGGGCCGCTGCTCTGTGCCGGTGGGGCCGTCCTGGCCCTGCGGATCGACGGTGGAGCTGCGTACGTGCAGGACGTGCTCCCGGCGGTCGCGCTGCTCGGACTCGGCCTCGCGGCGCTGGTCGCGCCGCTGACGTCCACTGCGCTCTCGGCCCTGTCCGCACGCCAGTCCGGGCTCGCCTCCGGGATCAACAACGCGGTAGCGAGGACTGCCGGCCTGCTCGCGGTTGCCGCGGTCCCCGTGGCCGCAGGGCTGAGCGGCGACGTCGTCGGCGACCCGCAGGCGTTCGACCGCGGCTTCGACATCGCGATGTGGATCTGCGCCGCCCTCTTCACGCTCGGCGCCGCGGTCGCGGCCGCGACCATCGTGCAACCGAGACGACTCGACCGACCCAGGTCGGCCGCCTCGGCCCCTCACACCACACCCGGACCCCGGGACCAACGAAAGGACACCCCATGAGCACGTCAACCCCGCGGACGCAGCCATCTCGACGCAGCCTCCTGACCGCTGCCGCCACGGCCCCGGTTCTCGTCCCGGCCGTGATGGCGGGATCACTCGCTCCGGCACTGGCGCAGGGTGCCGCGTCCGCCGACACCCCGCGGCCGACCGTGGTCCTCGTGCACGGCGCCTTCGCGGACGCTTCCGGCTGGTCGGCCGTGGTGCGGATCCTGCAGGCGGCCGGGTACCCGGTGATCGCACCGGCGGACCCGCTGCGCGGGCTGACGGCGGATGCAGACCACATCCGCTCGGTGGTCGCCACCATCCCCGGCCCGGTCATCCTGGTCGGCCACTCCTACGGCGGTGCCGTCATCACGAACGCCGCGCGCGGCGCGGCAAACGTCGTCGGGCTGGTCTACATCGCCGCGTTCATCCCTGACGAGGGCACCAGCGTCGCCACCTCGTACGACCCCCAGGCCCACCCCGGCTCCCTGCTGACGCCGGACGCACTCGTGGTGCGCCCCACCGCGAACCCGGTCGCCCCCGGTGGCCAGGACGCCGACCTCTACATCCGCCCGGACCTGTTCCGCGCGATCTTCGCCGCCGACCAGAACCGCGACACCGCGGCCGTGATGGCAGCGACCCAGCGGCCGCTCTCGGCGTTCGCCTTCACCGAGCCGTCGGGTGCACCGGCATGGGGGCACCTTCCCAGCTGGGCGCTCATCACCGTGGCCGACCGCGCGATCTCACCCGGTGGTCAGCGCGTCATGGCTGCCAGGGCAGGGGCGGAGGTCAGCACCGTCACGTCGGCCCACGACGTCATGGTCTCCCACCCCGAGGCGGTGGTCAGGGTCATCAGGAAGGCTGCTTCCGGTGCCCCGTGACCCTGCGCGGGGTCACCCGGCAGCGCTCGCGCGTGATCCCACGGGTGATCACCTGACTGGGTGAGGCGTTGCGCCTCACCCAGCTGCTGACCGGTTACGAGCCGGGTCAGTACGCGACGTACACGCTGGGGCTGTAGTCCCGCACGTACTGGCCCGAGACACCGGGGAAGTAGAACCGGTAGTACGTGGCCCGCTTCGGCTGCTGTGTGGAGTAGAAGTTGCCGCTGGTGTTGGTGCTGCCCGACGCCACCGTGGTCCAGGTGCTGGACCCGGAGTACCGGCGCTGCAGGTACACGGTGCGGGCAGGCATGACGGTGTCGCCCGCGGTGGCCAGGTGGCCCCGCAACGTGTTCGGGGTACCGACGGTGACCTTGCTCGTCAGCACGGTCGGCGTCTTCGCGGTCACCGTGATCGTCGACGGCAGGCGGCCGGTGGACCCGGCGTACGAGAAGGTCACCAGGGTGGGCCTCCTCGGGTGGAAGGTGTACGCCACCTTGCCCGCGGCGTCGGTCGTGAACGTGCCGACCGTGGTGACCGTGGTCCCCGTCACCGAACGGCGCGTCACGGTGACCGGTACCCCGGCGAGGGCGGCGCTGCTGTTCCTCTTGCTGATGGTGGTCGTGATGGTGCGAGGCCACGTCCCGCTCGATGCGGCGGTGGCCACCGTGGCCGACGTCGTCGAGGTCAGGTACGAGGGCAGGTCGGCGCCGAAGAACTGCCAGTGCCACGCCTCGGCACGGGACGACCCGATCAGGGCCCATTCGGGCTGGGTGAACCCGAACTTGGGCGCGTTCGCGGCGAACCACACGTGCCGGGTGCTCCCGAAGACGCCGACACCGCAGCCGAGGTCCACCGCGACCCCCCACCCGTGGTTGGAGGTGCCCGGAACCGCAGCGACACCGGCACCCAGCTCCTGGTAGAGGGCCACCTGCTTCTCGTACGAGCGGTAGGCATCGTTGACGCAGATGTTGGTGCCCCACCTGGCCTTGAAGGCCGTGTTCAGGGCCTCGAACTTCGCGGCGGCGTCGCAGCGCAGGTGGTCCACCGGCTGCCACGAGACCGGGCACAGCGCGGACTCGGGGATCTTGCCGTTCTCGTACCCGCCCCAGTCCGCGCCGGTCGTGGCCGAGGTGGGCACCGAGGTCGACACGGGCGCGGCCTGCGCGGCAGTCACGCTCAGGCCGATCGCGATCGGCAGGGCAGCGAGAAGAGTCAGGGTTCGGGAAAGCAGAGACACAGGGGTTTCCTTCCGAGGCCTGCGGCAGCGGACCTGTCGGGTTCGAGCGTCGGCGCCCTGTCTCGTGCAGTGACTCACCCCTGAGAAGCCGCTCCAACTGCTACGGGCGCCCCGACCTCACCCACGGTAGAGGACGGCAGCCCGGGCGCGGGCGGGGTTCGGAAACACCGGGGGTGGGCGCGGCTCAGCATCGGCTCAGCACGTCGGCGGCGCCCCACGGCCGGCCGGGCCGCAGTGGCGTGGAGCTCGCGGCGGTACCGAACGGCCGGCCCTAGCCCGTGACGACGAGCTCGTGGTGCATGCCGTTGGCGTAGTGGTTCGTCAGGTTGCACACGAGCTCGTAGTGACCGGGGGGCAGCGTGATGGTGACCCAGCCGACCGACCCGGACTCGATCCCCTCGCCGGCCCCGGCGGCGCAGGTGCTCGAGGCCTCACCCAGGCTCCCGGTCTCGTCGACCTTCCCGTCGGAGCCGGCCACCCGCCCACCGGCGGAGGACCCCGCCGGCAACGGCAGGACGACGAGCTCGTGGGTGCGCCATCCCCGGTTGTCCACGACGAAGGACACCTTCCCCGCAGGCACGGATGCCGGTCGCGCGACGAGCGCCATCCGTGCCCCCATCGGGGCGGTGCCGCCCATCATCCGCGACATGCCCATGTCGCCCAGCGTGACGTCGACCCGGGCCCCGGGCAGCGCCTGCGGGGGCGTGCACGACAGGGGGGCGGACGAGTACCCGGGCCCCATCATCCCGCGTTGACCACCTACCTCCCCACCGCTGCCGCGCGAGGTGCCACCCATCATTCCCCCCGAGCCGTACGAGGTCGAGCACCCGGCCAGCAGGGCGCCCGAGGTGGCGAGTGCGGCCACGGCGGCGATGACATGGGTGATCCGTCGTCGTTGGAGCATGCCCTCAAGGTACACCCCCGGGGGTATATGGATCGACCTCTCGTGGATGCCGCGAGCGCCCATCCCCGGCGTTCTCGCACCGCCCCGCCGCTAGGCTCGCGAGGTGCCCGAGTTCAGCTGGCGACCGGCCAACGACGCGACGAGCGCGGACGTCGAGGCCGTGTTCGAGGCCGGGGGCGCCCGCAAGTGCCGGTGTCAGGCGCTCAAGGCCCCCGGTTGGATCTGGCGCGACACGACCCAGGACGAGCGCGACGCCGCGCTCCTGCAGCAGACCGGCTGCGGAACGAGCGGCCCCACGTCCGGCCTCGTCGGGTACGTCGACGGCGAACCGGCCGGCTGGGTCGCGGTCGAGCCGCGGGAGAACTACCCGAGGATCTGGGCCCGGCAGAAGTCCTGGATGCGCAAGGACCCCGACCTCGAGGGGGTCTGGTCGGTCACCTGCTTCGTCGTGCGCAAGGGCTTCCGTCGACAGGGGCTGATGTACGAGCTGGCCGCCGCCACCG
>DASSQL010000245.1:0-7697 GCA_035702525.1 Ornithinibacter sp.
CCACGACCGGTGACTCCGACGTCTACGACATCGACGCCGACGGCGGGGTCGACCACGCGGTCCACCACCGCGCGCCACACGAGCCGATCGACCTGATGGCCGCGATGCGTGAGCACTCCAGCCGCGGTCGCCGACGTCGCCGGCCGTCCCCCTCGGGCACTCCCGGCGACGACCGGCCCCGCGCCGACGCGCTGCCGATCGAGGACCTCGCCGGCGACGTGTCGCAGGCTCCCCCGCCGCCGGCCGCACGCGGGCGCAACCCGGTCTCGGCCCACCTGGAGGAACCCGACGCCGACGCCGACGAGCTCGTGGGTGGCTGGCCCGAGCACGAGCACGACGCCTCGGCGGAGGCCCCGACCGACGACGCGCCCGATGACGCCCCGACCCGTCCGGCGCCCACCCGCAAGGGTCGCCCGAGCGTGCCGAGCTGGGACGACATCGTCTTCGGCACCCGCGGTGGCGGCTCCGGCTGACCGGTCCTGCCGTGCACGTCCGCACCGCCGTCGCCGGCGACCTGCCGGTGCTGCGCGACCTCTTCCGGCGGGCGTCGCTGTCGAACCCCGGCGACGCACCGGTGCTGCTGGCGCACCCCGAGGCCCTCGTGCTGCCCGACGCCGAGGTGCTCGCCGGGCACACCCGGGTGGCGGTGACCCCCGACGGCACCGTCATGGGGTTCGCGACGACGCTCGGTGACGGCCCGGTGCGTGAGCTCGAGGATCTCTTCGTCGACCCGCGCCACCACCGCCAGGGCATCGGCGCCGTGCTCGTGGCGGATGCCGCGTCGCTCGCCCGCCGCGACGGCGCGACCCGCATCGAGGTGACCGGCAACCCGCACGCGAGCCGCTTCTACGGCCGGGTCGGTTTCGAGCGCGACGGCGAGGTGGCCACCGAGCTCGGGCCCGGCATCCGGATGCACCTCGACCTCGCCGGTCGAGAGTAGAGAACACGCCGTGCGTGAGGAGCGGCGCACGGCGAGTCCTCTACCTTCGACGAGCGCTCAGGGGCGGGGCGGCACCGGGCAGACGTCGAGGTCGAACGGCAGGGTGTCGGGCGACGGCGACGCCGCGCGGGCGGCCTGGCTGTTCATCCGGCGCATGTAGTGCCGCCGGCAGAGCACCTCGTACTCCACGAGGCCGGTGCTGGCGGCGGTCGTGTCGCCCACGACGACCTGCTCGCCCTCGACGACCATGACGCCGTCGACGATGCGCGCGTTGTGGGTGGCCTTGCGGCCACACCAGCACAGCGCCTCGACCTGGAGCAGCTGCACCCGGTCGGCCAGCTCGATGAGCCGCCGGGAGCCGGGGAAGAGCTCGGTGCGGAAGTCGGCGGTGATGCCGAAGGCGTGCACGTCGATGTCGAGCTCGTCGACCACCCGGGCGAGCTGCTCGACCTGCAGCGGGGTGTAGAACTGCGCCTCGTCACAGATGAGGTAGTCGACCCGGGCCCCGGAGGTCAGCCGCTCGACGACCTCGTCCCAGAAGTCGAGGTCGTCGCCGACCTCGATGGCCGGTGTCGACAGGCCCAGCCGCGACGACAGCACCGACTCGCCCATCCGGTCGAGCTTGGTGAAGATCAGGCCCTGGCGGCCGCGCACCGCGTTGTTGTGGTCCATCTGGAGCGCAAGGGTCGACTTGCCGCAGTCCATCGTTCCCGAGAAGAAGACCAGATCCGCCACGACCGGAACCCTAGGCGATCCGGGCCGCCGGCACGTGCACGACGGGCACCGCCACCTCGTCGTCGCTGAGCGACCCGTGCAGGCCGCGCAGGGCGAGCAGCTCGGGGCGGGCGCGGCGCGAGTCGACGACGGCGAAGCGACCGCGCATGGCGACGACGACGTCACCGATCCGGCCCAGGTTGGCGGGGTCGACCGCGCCGAACCACCCGGCGGCCACGGCCCCCTCGCGGGTGAGCACGATGCCGCGGTCGCCGAGCAGGGCGGACCACGCGGCGTGGACGTCGTCGCGGGCGCCGGGCTCGACGTAGAGGTGGGGCGCGCGCGCCTCGTTGGTGACGTGTCGCACCCCGGCCGCGAGCAGCGGCTCGTGGGCCACGTCGAGGCGCAGCTCGTGCGGTGAGTCGACCATGCCGTGGTCGGCCGTGACGGTCAGCGAGCAGTCGTCGGGCAGGCTCGCGGCGAGCCGGGCGAGCTCACGGTCGACGCTCTCGAGCTCGTCGCCCCACTGCCACGAGTCACAGCCGTGCACGTGGCCGATCTTGTCGAGGTCGCCCCAGTAGAGGTGCACCAGCGCCCTGGGGCTGGCGCGCACCGCGGCGAGCGTCGCGTCGACGCGCTGCTGCAGGCTCGCGGCCGCGATGAACCGGCCCCCGCGGATGGCGGCGTTCGTGAGCCCCGACCCGTCGAAGTGCGCCGGCCCCACCCGGGCGACCTCGACCCCGGCCGCGGCGACGGCCTCGAAGACCGTGGGGTGCGGTTGCCAGGTGCGGGGGTCGGGTCCGTCCTCCCAGGACAGCTCGTTGAGCAGCCGGTCGGTTCCCGGCACGAGCACCTCGTAGCCGAGCATCCCGTGGGCGCCGGCCGCGAGACCGGTGCCGAAGGTGCCCATCGAGGTGGCCGTCGTCGACGGGAAGCCACTGGCCACCCGGCGGGTCGCCGCGAGGTGCGCGCGCAGCCACGGGGCGTGACCGGCGCGGCGCACGAGCAGGTCATGGCCCAGGCCGTCGACGAGCACCGTCACCGCGCGCCGGGTGGGTGGCAGGTCGAACCCGGGGCGGGTCGGCGCCTCTCCCGCTCGCTCGCCCCACGGCACGCCCAGGCTGCGGGCGACGCTCGGGAGCACGTCGGCGAGCGCGGGGCCGGGGCCGACCGGCGGGTGCGCGGACGGGTCGCCGGTGGGCGGCATCCGGTCGGCTCAGCCCTGGCCGATGGCGGCGGACAGGTCGCGGGCGAAGGCGAGCGCCTGGGACAGGGCGTCGTCACCGTCGGCGGCGGCGGAGATGCGCAGGGCGATGTCGTCGCCGGTGATGGTGCCCTCGTAGCCGTGGTCGGCGTCGCAGTCGGGGTCGGCGCACGAGGCCGGCACCAGGTCGAGGCGCGCCACGGTGCCCCAGCCCAGGGTCAGCGAGATCTCGCGACCGAGGCTGCCGGGAACGTAGGTCGACGGGTTCTCGACGACGTGGGTGAGCATCACGCCGCGCACGGCCGACAGCGGGATCGACTCGGTGGTCGCCGTCGCGACGTCCTGGGGCGCCGGCGGCTCGTCGGCGTGGTCGTCGGCGTGCGCGATGAGCAGCCGCGTCGGGGTCAGCACGAGCACGGTGATGTGCCGGCGCACGACGTCGCGGTCGAACGTCGTCTCGAGGTGCACGAGGTGGTTCTCGATCGGCTCGCGCACCAGGGCCGCGGCCACGACGTCGGCGACCAGAGCCGGGTAGTAGCCCGCCCGCACGATGGCGTCGGTGAGGTCCGCGGGGAGGACCGGGGCGTCGGAGGTACTGCTCATGTCCACCATTGTGCCCGTCCCGCGCCCCGACCATCGTTCCGGGACGTCACGGCCGAGCCCCCGGGGTCACCCACCACCGACCGGGGCAGGGCGCTCACGGCCGCCCACGACCGGGGGCGCGCGGCGAGCCTGGGCTCGCCGCGCGGCCGCCAGCAGCCGGTCAGGGCTCCCCGCCACCACCGGCGAGGAAGCCGGTGTGACCGTTGCAGGCGTCGCCGGGCTGGAACCCGGAGGCCTTGCGCTGCGCCGGGGTCGCTCCGAACGCCCCCTTGTCGTGGCCCCAGTTCTGGGGCGGTGCGCCGCCGGGGCCGGGGAAGCCGGCGCCGTCGCCGTCCTGCAGGCCGGAGAAGGCGCAGATGGAGTTGGCGCGGGCCGAGCCCAGGCCCTCTCCCCCGGGCGGGTTGCCGGTGCCGTTGATCTCCCCGGCACTGGCAGAGGACATGCCGAGGAGGATGATCGCCCCGGCCGCGGCCGGGACGGTGAGCAGGTGTGTCAGTCGCATGGTGCTCCTTCGTAGGCACTTCTCGGACCTGCCCACGCTAGGGGCGCCTCACCACGCGGCGGAATGGCTCGACCGGGCCATACCGCACCCCCCTCGACCTGTGCCTTCGTGCCGCAGGACCCCTCGGTCAGGTCAGCGAGCGACGCCCCGGGTCGGCCCGGCGCGGAGCCGGCGCCAGCACGATCTCGGCCCCGAGCACCTCGACGCCACCCGGGTGCGCGTTCACCGGGTTGAGCTTCAGGGACGCGACCTCGGCGAGGTCGTCCGCGAGCACCGAGACCCGCGCGATCAGGTCGGCGAGCGCGGCGCGGTGCACCGGGGTCGCCCCTCGGTGTCCGTGCAGCACGGGCGCGGCCTTGACCGACGAGATCAGCTCGCTCACGGTGACGTCGGTGAGTGGAGGGATGCGGTAGGCGATGTCGTCGAGCAGCTCGGTCGGCATCCCGGCCACACTGAACCCGATCACCGGCCCGAACAACGGGTCCTCGTCGGAGGCGATGACGCACGGCACCCCGGGGGTGGCCATCTTCTGCACGACCAGGCGGTCGGCGTCGAGGGGGGCGAGCCGCTCGGTGAGCGACTCCCACGCCGAGCGCAACGACGCCTCGGTGCGCAGGTCGACGCGCACCGAGCCCACCCCGCCCTGGTGGCGCAGCATCGGGGCGGTCGACTTCAGCACCACGGGGTAGCCGACCCGCTCCGCGGCGGCCACCGCCTCGTCGGCCGACCGGGCCTCCTCCTTGCCCCAGACGTCGATGCCGTAGGCCTGCAGCAGCGCGGCCGACTCGTCGTGGGTGAGCCGGCGACCCTTGGGGTCGACCGAGAGCACGGTGTGCACGACGTCCTCGGCGATGCGGCGGTTGATGCCGGCGGGGGCCACCGGGGTGCCGTGGTCCTTGGCTCGCCACTGGCCGTACCGGGTGGCCGCGGCGAGCGCCCGCACGGCGTCCTCGGGCATCGCGTAGACCGGGATGGCGCGGGTCGAGCCGCCCGTGCCCGTCACCGATGCGTGCCCGTCGTCGACCCCGCGCATGCCGAGGAAGGTTGCGGCACAGGGTTTTTCAGAACCAGTGGCGGCATCGCGCACGGCCGCCGCGACGTCTTCGTCGTTCGTGACCAGAGGTGGGATGAAGCAGGTCAGCACCGAGTCGACCCTCGGGTCGGCGAACGCCGCGGCGAGCGCCGTGCGGAACTGGGTGGCCGTCGCCTCGGTGGGGAGCGCCACCGGGCCGTGCGACACGGTGAGCCCCCAGCTCGTGCACGCGTCGGCGGTGAGCGTGCCCAGGGCGGTGGAGTTGCCGACGACTGCGACCCGGTCGCCCGCGGGCAGCGGCTGGGTCGCGACCAGCTGGGCGATGTCGAAGAGCTGGTGCACGTTCTCGACGCGCATCACGCCGGCCTGCTTGAGCATCGCCTCGAACACCTCGGGTCGCGCCTTGGTGCGGCGCACCCGGTGGCCCGGGGGGACGCCGAAGGCGGAGACGCCGGACTTCACGACGATGACCGGCTTGATCAGCGCCAGGTTGCGCGCGATGCGGGAGAACTTGCGCGGGTTGCCCATCGACTCCAGGTAGAGGCCGACGGCGCTGGTGGTGTCGTCGTCGATCCAGTACTGCATGAAGTCGTTGCCGGACACGTCGACCCGGTTGCCGGCCGACCCGAAGGTCGAGATCCCGAGGTTGCGGCGGGCGGCGGACGCCAGCACCGCGATGCCGAGCGCCCCGGACTGGGCGAACAGGCCGAGCCGCCCGTGCGGGGGCAGGGTCGGGGCCAACGACGCGTTGAGCCGCACGGCGGGGTCGTTGTTGATCAGCCCGAAGGAGTTCGGGCCCACGACGCGCATGCCGGCGTTGCGGGCCCGGCGCAGCAGCTCGGCCTGCAGCCGCTCGCCGTCGCGCCCCTCCTCGGCGAAGCCGGAGGACACGACGAGCAGGGCCTTGACCCCGGCCTCGGCGCACTCGTCGACGACCTCGAGCACCGCGTGCGCCGGCACGGCGATGATGGCGAGGTCGACCTGCCCGGGCACGGCGGCGACCGACGGGTAGGCCGTGCGGCGGCGCAGGGTGCGCACGTTGGGGTTGACCGGGTGGATGCTGCCGGTGAACCCGGCCTCGACCAACCGGTCGAGCAGCTGGCTGCCGATCGAGTTGCGGCGCCGGCTCGCCCCGATCACGGCGATCGTGCTCGGGTGCAGGATCGAGCGCACGCTGAGGGCCTCGGCGCGGTGCTCGCGCGACATCGCCACGGCCTTGGAGGAGTCGGTCGGCTCGATGTCGAAGCCGACCTCGACGACGCCGTCCTCGATGTGCCGCTTGACGTCGTACCCGGCATCGGAGAAGACCGAGAGCATCTTGCGGTTCTGGGGCAGCACCTCGGCGGTGAAGCGGGCGATGCCGAACTCCTGGGCGATCGCGGCCAGGTGCTCGAGCAGCACCGAGCCGATGCCCTTGCCCTGGAAGTGGTCGCTGATGTTGAACGCGACCTCGGCGCTGCGGGGGTCGATCCGGTCGTAGCGGCCGATGCCGATGATGTCGTCGCGCATCGTCGCGACGAGGGCGACCCGGTCGGCGTAGTCGACGTGGGTGAACCGGTGCACGTCGTTGTCGCTCAGCTGGCGCAGCGGCGCGAAGAAGCGCAGGTAGATCGACTCGTCGGACTGCGCGGCGTGGAAGCGCCGGATGCCGTCGCCGTCGGACGGGCAGATCGGCCGGACGTGGGCGACGGTGCCGTCGCGCAGGACGACGTCGGCCTCCCACTCCGCGGGATAGCCGGGCGGGAGCGGCTCGTCCTCCATGGCTCCATCGTGCCACTCCGCGGATCCGCCCCCGGACCGGCACACTGGGCGCCGTGGAGCTCCGCGACGCCGTCCTGCACCGCCGCATGGTGCGCCGCTTCGACCCGGACCTGCCGGTGCCGCCGGAGGTCGTCCGCGACCTGGTCGCGCTGGCAGTGCGCGCGCCGAGCGCCGGGTTCAGCCAGGGCTGGGACTTCGTGGCCCTGCTCGACGCGGCCGACCGCGAGGCGTTCTGGTCGGCGACCGACGACGGCACCCCGCCGGACGCCTGGCGCCGGGGGGTCGGCGCCGCACCGGCGCTCGTGCTCTGCCTGTCAGACCCGGACGCGTACCTCGACCGTTACGCCCAGCCCGACAAGGGCTGGACCGACCGCTCGACCGACCACTGGCCGGTCCCCTACTGGGACACCGACGTCGCCATGGCGGCGATGGTCCTGCTGCTCGGCGCGCAGGACGCCGGCCTGGGGGCGCTGTTCTTCGGCGTGCCCGTCGAGCGGCACGAGGCGGTCCGCGAGGCGCACGGCATCCCGGACGGCCGCCGGATCGTCGGCGTCGTGGCGCTCGGTCACGAGGCGGAGCGGGTGTCGGGCTCGGCGCGCACCCGTCGTCGGCGCCCGCTCGACGAGGTGCTCCACGTCGGGCGCTTCGGGAACCCCGGAGTGTCGTGACGGACGCGGCATCGCGGTTTGTCAGGATGGTGCGGACCCCCGTCGCGGCACCGCCGCGACCCTGATCGACCCGGAGCCGAGCCCCACCCCATGGCCAAGCGCAGCAGCACGCCTCCTCCCCCCGAGGACTTCGCCGAGCGGATCGTCGACATCGACGTCGAGGAGGAGATGCGCAGCGCCTTCCTCGAGTACTCGTACAGCGTCATCTACTCGCGGGCCCTGCCCGACGCCCGCGACGGCCTGAAGCCGGTGCAGCGCCGCATCCTGTACGG
>DASSQL010000246.1:0-5303 GCA_035702525.1 Ornithinibacter sp.
CCTCCGGTGCGGCCGGTGCGGCCGGGGCGCCGGGGGTCAGGCGGCGGCGCGCGGCGACGTACGCCGCGACCGCCAGACCGATGATGAGCAGGACGCCGACGACCATCGCGTTGCGCACCAGGGTGTCGCCGAACGTCGCCATCACGGCCCGCGCCGCATCCGCTGCCACGGGGTCGGCCAGCCGGTCGGTGCCGTTCGCGATCACGACCCGCAGCGCCACGACCGCGGCGACCAGGGCCAGCAGGGCCGTGGCGGTGAACCAGAGCCCGGCCACCGCGAGGTCGCGGAGCAACCACGTACCGGCGGCGGCGAAGACGATGACGAGCAGCGGGCCGAGCCAGACCAGCACCTTGAGCAGCTGGTAGTACGACTGCCAGGTCTGCAGCTGCTCGACCGTGGTGATCGGCACCGAGGCCTCGAGCGTCGGCAGCCGGTCGACGAAGGTGAAGCCCGCGCCGACGAGCTCCTGGCGCACCGCGTTGCCGACGGTCGCGAGCTTGATGCTCACGGTGTCGCCCTCGGTGACGAGCGACCCGGTGCCGGGGTCGCCGTCGAGTGCGGCCACCAGGTCGGCGTGCGCGGTGCGGGTGGCCTCCTCGAAGGCCTTCGCGAACTCGGGTGCCTCCACGACCTTGGCCACGATGGATGCCGTGCGCGTCTCGACCGCGCCACCCAGGCTGCCGGCGAGATCGCGCAGCAGCCCCTTGACCAGGTCCGGGGCGGCCATCTGGTCGATCGCGCCGCTGACCCGGGGAGCGACCGCGGTGTCGATGGCCTGGGTCACCTGGGCGGTCATCTCCTGCTCGACGAGCGCCTGCACCTCCGGCGACGACGCGACCGGGACCACCCGGGCGACGAACGCGTCGGTGTCGGTCACGGTGCGGGCCGTCCAGGTCGCGATGACGGCGACGGGCACGAGCAGTGCGGCGAGGACGAGCAGCACGATGCCGCCGATCCTGCGAGGTCGAGAGGTCATGCCGGCTCCTTGCCGTCGGGGTGGTCGTCGTGGGGATCGGGGTCTGCGGCGCCGGCGGGCAGCGGCGCGGAGGTCACGGCATCCGAGGTCGGCGGCGACCGGTCGTCCGGCTCCTCTCGGTCGCCCCAGGCCCGCTCGGCGCTGGGGGCGACCAGGGCGGCGACCCGCTCCTCGGTCTGGGCGGTCAGCTCGTAGCGCCGCTTGTAGATCTCGAGCATCGCCATGACGGTGGCCGCGACCGGCACGCCGAGCAGGGCACCGGACAGCCCGAACAGCTGGGCGCCCAGCAGGGCCGCCCCGAACGAGACGGCCGGGTGCAGGTCGACCGCGCGGGCCGAGATGCGCGGCTCGATGGTGAGGTTCTCGACCTGCTGGTAGGCGATGCCCCAGATCAGCACGTACACGCCGAGGACCGGCTCGTCGGACGTCAGGCCGACGAGCACCGGCAGCGCGATCGAGATGTAGGTGCCGACGTTGGGCACGAACTGGGCGACGATGCCGGTCCACAGGGCGAGCGGCAGCCAGTAGGGCAGCCCGATGACGGCGAAGACGATCCCGCTGAGGATGGAGTTGACCGCAGCGAGCACCACGCGGGCCGCGATGTAGCCGCCGACCTTGATGCCGGTGAGGTCCCAGGCGGCGAGGAAGGGCACCTGCAGGTCGGGGCGCATCCGGCGGGCGATCCACTGCCGCAGCCGCGGCATCCCGGCGGACACGTAGAAGACGAAGAAGAGCAGGATGAACAGGCCGAAGAAGCCCGACAGGATCGCGCCGACCACGTTGAGCACCCCGAGGGCCACGTCGTCCGCGTAGGCGGCGATGTCACCCGGGGTGATGCCCAGCCGGTCCAGGATCGTGTCGAAGGTGACGTTCGACCCCGTCACCCGGTTGAACCACGCCAGGGCGTTGTCGGCGATGTCGGGCAGGGCCGCGATGAAGCTCTTGACCTGGTCGATGAACAGGCTGCCGAAGATCCACACGAAGACGGCCAGGCCCATCCCGACGCCGAGCATGACCACCCCCGTGGCCACCCCGCGCCTCATCTTCGTCGCGAGCGTGCTGACCGCGGGCTCCATGGCCAGGGCGATGAACCAGGCCATCAGCACGTAGTAGATGGTCGACGCCCCCCGCCACGCGACGAAGGCGACGAACAGGGTGAGGACGAGCACGCCGACGACCAGCCAGGTGCGGCGCCAGAAGGGACGGTCCTGGGCGGGCGTGACCGGCACGACGGGGGTCGTGGCCGTGGTCGTGGCCTCCATACCGGTCAATGTAGGGCCACCCTCGGCGGGGGTCCGGGCGGCGCGCGAGGCGCGGGAGGCGCGGGAGGCGCGGGGATGCCGGCCGCGATCGCCCTCAGGGCGCCGTGGTCGCCCCTGCGCCGAGGACACGGTCGAGGAAGGCGTTCCCGAAGACCCGCTCGGGGTCGACCCGCTCACGCAGCGCCCGGAAGTCGGAAAGCCGGGGAAAGACGTCGGCGAGGGCGGCGGCATCCAGCTCGAAGACCTTGCCCCAGTGCGGTCTGGCGCCGAGCGGCACCAACAGCGCCTCGATCTCGCGCACGGCTCGGCGGACCGCGGGCTCGTCGCGTACCCAGGTGAAGTGCAGGGCCACCGTGTCGCGCCCGTGGGCCCCGCTGAGCCAGAGGTCGTCCGCGGCGACGGTGCGGATCTCGGCCACCTCGAGGAGCCGGTCGAAGCCGGCCGAGATGCGGCGCAGCCGGGCGATCGCCTCGAGGGCGTGCTCGCGCGCCACGAAGTACTCGCTCTGCAGCTCGGCCCCGTTGCTCGGTGTGAACGCCATCCGGAAGTGCGGCAGCCGGTCGAGCCAGGCCCCGGCAACACCGCCCTGGGTCGTCACCGCCTGCTCCGACCCGCCGCGCAGCATGTGCATCGTCCGCCCCGCCGCGAGGGTGCCGAAGAGGTCGCCGCTCGCCTGCGGGCTCGCCGTCCGCCGCTTGAGCCAGAGCTGGTCGACGCCCTCGCCGTAGCGGGTGAACAGGCTCACGCTGTAGGCGGCGGCGGTGATGGCGTCGAAGTTGTCCTCGAGCACCGGCCAGCTCAGGCCGGTGCGCACCTCCTGGGACACCTCGTAGGTGGGCTCCACGTCGAGCTCGATCCGGGTGACCACCCCCAGCGCGCCCAGCGCCACCACCGACCCGGCGAAGTCCGGGTCGCCCCGCTCCACCGTGCGGACGGCACCGTCCGGGCCGACGACGTCCAGCGCCGCGACGCCGGCCGCGAGCGACGGGGTGCGGTCGCCCGAGCCGTGGGTGCCGGTGGCGACGGCCCCGGCCACCGAGATGTGCGGCAGTGAGGCCATCGCGGCCAGCGCCCAGCCCTGCTCCTCGAGGGCCACGGCGAGGTCGCCGTACCGCACTCCCCCGCTGACCGAGACGGTCGCGGCCGTCGGGTCGACCCGGATGCCGGCCGGGAGCCCGGTGAGGTCGAGCAGCGTTCCGACGGTGTCGGTGAGGTCGGAGAAGGAGTGCCGTGAGCCGATGGCCCGGACGGCCGAGGACGACGCGACGACCTCACGCAGCTCGTCGAGCGTCCGGGGGCGGACCAGTCGAGCGGCGCGGTAGGTGTGGTTGCCGGCCCAGTTGGTGCCGATCGCGCCGCCGCCGCCCGTGGGCTCCACGGTGGTCACGGCGTCGGTGCGGGACCGGTCGAGTCGCGCACCACCAGTCGGGTGGGGAGGCAGACGTGCTCCGGCGTCGGCTCGCTCCCGGCGAGCAGCTCGACGAGCATCCGCAGGGCGGTCGCGCCGATGTCGTGCAACGGCTGCGCGACCGTCGTCAGGCTGGGGGTGCACAGCGCCGACTCGGGGACGTTGTCGAAGCCGACGACGGAGAGGTCCGCCGGCACCCGCAGCCCGAGCTCGTGGGCGACCTCGATGGTGCGGATCGCGGAGATGTCGTTGGCGGCGAAGACCGCGGTGGGGCGGTCCGGGAGCGAGAGCAGCTCGCGGGCGGGGAGGCTGGCGGTCTCCGGGCGGTATCCACCCACCCGGACGAGGTCGGGGTCGACGGCGACACCTGCGGCAGCCATGGCCTCGCGGAAACCGTTCTCGCGCAAGCGCGCCGATTCCAGGTCCTCGCGTCCCCCGAGCAGCGCGATGCGGCGGTGCCCCAGGTCCAACAGGTGCTGGGTGGCGGCCACCGCTCCGGCGACGTTGTCGGCGTCGACCGTGGGGAAGCCGGCGGGCCCGGTGTGCGGGTCGACGGCGACCACCGGGATCTCGGTCGCCGCCGACACCACGGTGGGGGTGACGAGGATGGCACCGTCGATGAGGGTGCCCCCGAGCCGGCTCAACGACCGGCGCTCCCACCCCACCGAACGGCCGTGGTGGCCCCCGGAGTAGGCGAGGAGCTCGTACCCGGTCTCGTCGATCGCGCTCGACACCCCCTTGAGCAGCTCGGTGCTGAAGGGCTCGAACTCGGCGACCAGCACCCCGATCACGTTGGTGCGGTGGCTGCGCAGGCTGCTGGCCCCGAGGCTCGCCTCGTAGCCCAGTTCCTCGATGACCTCGGTGACCTTGTCCATCGTGCTCTGGGCCACGCCGTAACGCTGGTTGACGACCTTGGACACCGTCGCGACGGACACTCCCGCCGCCCGTGCGACGTCCTCCATCCGCACGCGTCCGGCAGTCGTCACGGGGCGAGACTACCGGCCGCGCGGTGGGCGCCCGAGGCCGGCCGAAACCGTTGTCGAGGTCGGTGCCACCGCACGCAGGCCCTCACCGGTCGGCGCGGGAGTGCCGCGTCGTGGTCCACCGCTCGTCGTGGGAGGTGACGACGTGGACCCCGCCGGTGAGGTCGACCGATGCGGCGCCCTCCCGGTCGTCCACGGACGCGCCGGCCCACACCTGCAGCTCTCCGGGCTCCACCACCCGGCGACCCGAGCGGTCGGTGAAGGCCAGTCGCGCGGGCGGCACGGTGAAGGTGACCTCCGCCGACTCGCCGGCCTCGAGGTGCACCCGGTGGAAGCCGAGGAGCTGGGCGACGGGGCGGGTGAGGGAGCCGACGACGTCCCGGCCGTAGAGCTGCACGACGTCGGCGCCGGCCCGGTCGCCGGTGTTGGTCACCCGCACCCGGGCCACCACCGCTTCGCACGTCGTGCGGGCGTGCACCTCGAGGTGGTCGCGACGGAAGGAGGTGTACGACAGGCCGTACCCGAACGGCAGGGCCGGGGTGGTCGACAGGTTGGTGACGTCGCCGTCCCCGCCGAGCGCCGGGTGCAGGTAGGTGTACGGCTGCGCGCCGACCGACCGCGGCAGGGTCACCGGCAGGCGCCCCGAGGGGTTGACCCGACCGGAGAGCACTCCG
>DASSQL010000247.1:0-3285 GCA_035702525.1 Ornithinibacter sp.
GCGTCGCCTCACCGTGGGTGCGGTGGTGCGCGCCCTGTCCGAGGAGTTCCCCGACGTCACCATCTCCAAGGTGCGCTTCCTCGAGGCCGAGGGGCTGGTCACGCCGGCCCGCACCGCCGCCGGCTACCGCCAGTTCACGCCCGACGACGTCGAGCGCCTGCGGTACGTGCTGCGCGCCCAGCGCGACCAGTTCTGGCCGCTGCGGGTCATCAAGGACAACCTCGAGGCGATCGACCGCGGGCTGACCCCGGGCGACGCCGGCCACGGCCGCCCCCAGGCCCCCACGCCGGTTCCCGACCCCGACGTGCCGGATGCCGGTGCCCTCGCCGCTGGCCGGTCACTGCGGCTCACCGCCGCCGAGCTGGCCCGGGCCAGCGGCCTGGCACCGGGCGAGGTGGCCGACCTCGCGGCCCACGGCCTGCTGCGGCCCGACCCGTCCGGGCTGCACGACGACGCCGACCTCCAGGTGGCCCACGCCGCCGCGGGGCTGGGGGCCTACGGCGTCGAGCCGCGGCACCTGCGTGGCTTCCGGGCCGCCGCCGACCGGGAGGTCGGTCTGGTCGAGCAGGTCGTCGGCCCGCGCCGGGGCGCGGACGCCCAACGGCACGCCGCCGAGGTGGCCCACCTGTGCCTCTCCCTGCACGCGGCGCTGGTGCGCGGCGGCCTGTCGGGCCGCACGGGCTGACCCACCTGCAGGCGGGCGGGGTACGGTGACGGAATGAAGGTCCTGGACGTGCTCGGGGTTCGGGTCGAGATGCCGACCAACCAGCCGATCGTGCTGCTGCGGGAGCGCGACGGTGACCGCTACCTGCCGATCTGGATCGGTGCCGCGGAGGCCACCGCGATCGCCTACGCCCAGCAGGGCGTCGTGCCGCCACGACCGCTCACCCACGACCTGCTCCGCAACGTCATCGACGAGCTCGGCCACGAGCTCACCCGGGTGCGCATCGTCGCGCTCAAGGACGGCGTCTTCCACGCGATGCTCGACCTCGACGGGGGAGCGGCGGCCGGTGGCACCGACATCGAGTCCCGCTCGTCCGACGCGATCGCCCTGGCCCTGCGGGCCGGTGCCGAGATCGTCGCCGAGGAGGAGCTGCTCGACGAGGCCGGGGTCGAGATGGCCGAGACCGAGGACGACGAGGTCGAGAAGTTCAAGGAGTTCCTCGACCACGTCTCGGCCGACGACTTCGACACCGAGGCCGACACCGACAGCTGACCGGCCCCGACACGCCGGTGAGCCTGCAGGGTCCGGGTCGTTGACCCGAGTCACACCTGCCCCTAGCGTCACACCTGTCACACCCGTGGCGAGTAAGTGACGTCGATGTCATTCGTGGGCGTACAGTCGCACCAGCAGGTCGAACAAGGAGGTACACGTGGTCTCCACCGGAGAAGCGCGGCAGTCCGGGGGTCACCCCGTGCCCGCGCAGGGCGTGTTGTTCCAGGGCGACCTCCCCGAGCTCGACGAGGAGGCCGGCTACCGCGGCCCCACCGCGTGCAAGGCGGCCGGCATCACCTACCGCCAGCTCGACTACTGGGCCCGCACCGGTCTGGTCGAGCCCTCGGTCCGCCCGGCGGGCGGCTCCGGCACCCAGCGCCTCTACGGGTTCCGCGACATCCTCGTGCTCAAGGTGGTCAAGCGACTGCTCGACACCGGTGTCTCGCTCCAGCAGATCCGCGGCGCGATCACCGTGCTGCGCGCCCGCGGCGTCGACGACCTGGCCCAGATCACCCTGATGAGCGACGGCGCCTCGGTCTACGAGTGCACCTCGTCCGAGGAGGTCATCGACCTGCTCCAGGGCGGCCAGGGGGTCTTCGGCATCGCGCTGGGCAAGGTCTGGCGCGAGGTCGAGGGCGAGCTCGCGCAGCTGCCCAGCGAGCGGGCCGAGCACGAGGGCGACGCGACCCCGCAGCCCGGCGACGAGCTCGGCGCGCGGCGAGCCGCACGACTGGCCTGACAGGCCGCTCCACGGCCCCACCGGGGCCCCGGTGGTAGATTGGCGCCTGCCGCTCACACCGTGTGGGAGAGACCTCGACGCAGCTCGTCGGGGCGCCGAAGGGGCAAACCTCCCCGGAACCTCTCAGGCGCAAAGGACCACACGGGACAGGCACCTCTGGAGCACCCGGCCGCGCGCCGACGCGTGACAGAGGGGGAGACGTCGACGCCGTCTGCCCTCCAGGAGCCCCCGTGAGCACCCCGACCACCGACCTGCCCGCCTTCGCCGCCCGCCACATCGGCCCGCGCGAGGACGACGTCGCCGCGATGCTCGAGGTCGTCGGTCGCAGCTCGCTCGCCGACCTGGTCGACACCGCCGTGCCGGGCGGCATCCGCGGGGTCGAGGCCCTCGACATCGAGCCGGCCGCCTCCGAGGCCGCCGTGCTCGACGAGCTGCGCCAGGTCGCCGCCCGCAACCAGCGGGTCACGTCGATGATCGGGCTGGGCTACTACGGCACGCTCACCCCGGCCGTGGTGCAGCGCAACGTGCTCGAGAACCCGGCCTGGTACACCGCGTACACGCCCTACCAGCCGGAGATCTCGCAGGGCCGGCTCGAGGCACTGCTCAACTTCCAGACCGTCGTCAGCGACCTCACCGGCCTGCCGATCGCCGGTGCCTCGCTGCTCGACGAGTCGACCGCCGCGGCAGAGGCGATGACCCTCATGCGGCGCTCGAGCAAGGCCCCCGCCGACGCCGTGCTGCTCGTCGACCGCGAGGTCTTCCCCCAGACCCTCGGGGTCGTGCACACCCGGGCGGTGCCGCTGCGCATCCCGGTGGTCGTCACCGACCTCACCGGCGTCACCACGGCCGACGAGCTGCGCGCGGCGGCCGGTGGCGCCGAGGTGTTCGGCGTGCTCGTGCAGTACCCCGCCATGGACGGCGCGCTGCACGACCTGTCCGCGCTCAGCGCCGCCGCGCACGACGCGGGCGCGCTCGTCACGGCATCCGCCGACCTGCTCGCCCTGACCCTGGCGACCCCGCCGGGGGAGTGGGGTGCCGACATCGCCGTCGGCACCACCCAGCGCCTCGGCGTGCCGATGGGCTTCGGCGGCCCGCACGCGGGCTACCTCAGCGTGCGGCAGGGGCTCGAGCGCACCATGCCGGGCCGGCTCGTGGGGGTGTCGGTCGACGCGGTCGGGGCCCCCGCTTACCGGCTGGCCCTGCAGACCCGTGAGCAGCACATCCGCCGCGAGAAGGCGACCTCGAACATCTGCACCGCCCAGGTGCTGCTGGCCGTGATGGCCAGCATGTACGCCGTCTACCACGGCCCGGCCGGCCTGCGCGCGATCGC
>DASSQL010000248.1:0-3817 GCA_035702525.1 Ornithinibacter sp.
CGCCGGTCTTGGCTCCGATCATCGTCAGCATCACGACGGCCCGGTTCAGCACCTGCACCGAACGTGTGTCGCCGGTCGCCTCGATCTTCTCGACCTGGTCACGAACCCAGCCGGAGGGGCTGGGGATGTAGTCGGTGTCGCTCATGCAGGATCTCCTCGGGGTCGGGTTCACGCTGGGGACCGTCGCCGCGCGTCGCGTGGGCGGTTCTGCCAAGAGCAACCCACGGGTCGCCCGAGGTCTTCCCTCAGCTGTCGCCGAGGTCTTCCCTCAGGTGTCGCCGGAGGCCGTCCCGCTCACTTGTCGCTGGACGTCTTCCACAGGTTGATGCCGGCCTCGACGGCGTGCTTGTCGATCTTGGCCAGCTCCTCGGCGGTGAACTTCAGGTTCTTGACGGCATCCAGGCTGTTGTCGAGCTGCTCGACCGACGACGCCCCGATGAGCACCGAGGTGACCCGCTTGTCGCGAAGCGCCCAGGCCAGGGCCATCTGCGCCAGCGACTGGCCGCGCGCCTTGGCCATCCGGTCGAGAGCGCGGACGTGCTTGAGCGAGGCATCGGTGAGCAGCGACGGGTCGAGCGACTTCCCCTGCGCCGCACGCGAACCCGCGGGGATCCCCTTCAGGTACTTGTTGGTCAGCATGCCCTGGGCCAGGGGTGAGAAGGCGATCAGGCCGAGGCCGGTCTCGCCGACGGCATCCAGCAGGTCCTCCTCGATCCAGCGGTTGAGCATGGAGTACGAGGGCTGGTGGATGACCACCGGGGTGCCCATGGCGCGCAGGATCTCGACCGCCTCGCGGGTGCGGGTGCCGGAGTACGACGAGATGCCGACGTAGAGCGCCTTGCCCTGGCGGACGATCGAGTCGAGCGCGCCCATCGTCTCCTCGAGCGGCGTGGTCTCGTCGAACCGGTGGCTGTAGAAGATGTCGACGTAGTCCAGGCCCATCCGTTGCAGCGACTGGTCGCACGAGGCGATCAGGTACTTGCGTGAGCCGCCGCCCTGGCCGTACGGGCCGGGCCACATGTCGTACCCCGCCTTGCTCGAGATGACCAGCTCGTCGCGGTAGGGGCGGAAGTCGCGGGCGAAGATGGTGCCGAAGTTCCGTTCGGCGGAGCCGTAGGGCGGCCCGTAGTTGTTGGCCAGGTCGAAGTGCGTGACTCCGCGGTCGAACGCGCGCCGCAAGGTCGCCTGCTGGCGCTCCAGGGGGACGTCGTCGCCGAAGTTGTGCCACAGGCCCAGGGAGACGGCGGGCAGGTCGAGACCGGAGCGGCCGACCCGGCGGTACGGCATCCCTGCCCGGTAGCGTCCGGCGGCGGCCTTGTACTCGTCAACGTGGAAGGTCATGCCCCCATCCTTCCCGACCGACTGCGGTTCACCCATGCCCGGCGGGAGATTTCCGGGGTTCGACGTTGCCGACCCGCCACCAGTCGGTGGTTCGCGAGGTGAGACGTGCCGCGGAGGGGGGTGACCGGCATCCCGACACGTCTGTATATTCGCGTCAGGTCATGAGTGTCAGCGACAAGCCCCGGCTCGCTGGCCGGCAACCCTCCAACCGCGGTGGGGTGCCCCGGGTGAAGACCTGGCGCACGGCACCCGCCGTGCGCAAGCGCGGGACTGCTACCGGTAGCCCCGCAGTGCCACGTCTGACGTGCGCCGACGGTCACCACCGGCGCACCTGAACCAGGGAGACACCGATGACCGACCCCTCGCAGTGGGGCTTCGAGACCACGCAGATCCACGCCGGACAGGTGCCCGACAGCGCCACCGGCGCCCGGGCGCTGCCGATCTACCAGACCACCTCGTACGTGTTCAACGACACCGCCCATGCGGCGAACCTGTTCGCGCTCAAGGAGTTCGGGAACATCTACACCCGGATCATGAACCCGACGCAGGATGCCGTGGAGCAGCGGATCGCGGCGCTCGAGGGGGGCCTCGCCGCCCTGCTCGTGTCGTCCGGCCAGGCCGCCACCACGATCGGCCTGCTCAACATCGCCGAGTCGGGCGACCACATCGTCTCCAGCTCCGCGCTCTACGGCGGCACCGTCAACCTGCTGAAGTTCACCTTCAAGAAGCTCGGCATCGACGTGACGTTCGTCGACGACCAGGACGACCTGGAGGCCTGGCGGGCCGCGGTGCGCCCGAACACCAAGGCGTTCTTCGCCGAGACCATCGCCAACCCCAAGGCGATCGTGCTCGACATCGCCGGGGTGGCGCGCGTGGCCCACGAGGCCGGCGTGCCGCTCGTGGTCGACAACACGATCGCGACGCCGTACCTCATCCGCCCGCTGGAGTGGGGCGCGGACGTCGTCATCCACTCGGCGACGAAGTACCTCGGTGGGCACGGCACCTCGATCGCCGGCGTCATCGTCGACGGCGGCACGTTCGACTACGGCAAGGACCCGGAGAAGTTCCCGAACTACAACACCCCCGAGGAGAGCTACCACGGGCTGGTGTTCGCGCGTGACCTCGGCGTGGGCGGAGCGCTCGGCGCCAACCTCGCGTACATCCTCAAGGCACGCGTGCAGCTGCTGCGCGACCTCGGGTCGGCCATCTCGCCGTTCAACGCGTTCCTCATCGCGCAGGGCGTCGAGACGCTGAGCCTGCGCGTGGAGCGGCACATCGAGAACGCCCGCCAGGTGGCGGCCTACCTCGAGGGGCACCCGCAGGTCGAGTCGGTGCGCTGGGCCTCGCTGGACAGCAGCCCGGGCAAGGCGCTCGCCGACAAGTACGCGCCCAAGGGAGCCGGCGCCGTGCTCGCGTTCGAGATCTCCGGTGGGCTCGAGGCGGGGCAGCGGTTCGTCGAGGGGCTGTCGCTGCACAGCCACGTGGCCAACATCGGTGACGTGCGCTCGCTCGCGATCCACCCCGCGTCGACGACGCACAGCCAGGGTGGCGACGAGGACCGCCTCGCGGCCGGCGTCACGCCGGGCCTGGTGCGCCTCGCCGTCGGCATCGAGTCGATCAAGGACATCATCACCGACCTGGATGCCGGGTTCGCCGCGGCCGACGGGCCGGCGTCGACCGGTGACGACCTCGGTGCCGAGCAGCCCGCCGACCTCGTGGACGCCTCTGTCTGACCGTCGCTCGCGGCCGCCCCCGGGTGGTCGCTGCCGACTGGCTCGCGGCCGGTCACCCCTGCGGTGACCGGCCGCGGTCGTCGCGGAGGGTCGACCGGGGGCGGGCGGGCCTGGGGCCCGGGCCGGCGCGAGGCCGGGTCGTCGGGGCTGTGGATAACTCGGCCGGCCTGTCGCCGCGGCTGCCTAGCGTTGGGCCATGACGACGATCCGGGTCGACGCCGCGGAAGTGGCCGAGCTGGGGGTCGCCCTCGCCGAGACGGGGGTCGACCTCCTGCTGATGGGCGACCCCGCGGCCGAGCGCTGGGCGCTCGGGCCGGGCGCCGCCGGGCCGGCCGTCGAAGAGCTGCTCGGTGGGTGGCGCCGCGTCCGCCTGGCGCTGGGGGAGTCCCTGACCGGGCTGGGTGATGCCGCCGTCGAGGCCGGGTCGCTCTACCTCGACACCGAGGCCGGGGTGTCGCGCTCCCTGTTCGGGGGCTCGTGGTGAGCGGCCTGCCCCCGTTGCCCGGCCACCCGGGCGCGGTGCGGCTGCTGGCCGACCGGCTCGCGTCGACGGCCCAGCGGTTGTCCGCGCTCGCCGCGGGGGTCGCCCGGCTGCGCGACGGCGCCACCTGGGACGGGCCTGCCGGAGACGCCTTCGGCACCCGCCTTCGCGAGGTCGGGCCGGTGCTGGATGCCGGCGCGGCGCGGCTGGGTGGGGCGGCCGCCCCGTTGCGCAGCCTGGCCGTGGCCATGGAGCAAGCCCA
>DASSQL010000249.1:0-2335 GCA_035702525.1 Ornithinibacter sp.
CCTGGCCGCTCCGTACGACGTGAGCCTGCAGGCGGTCTCCAAGCACCTCAGGGTGCTCGAGGACGCCGGCCTGGTCAGCCGCAGCCGCGACGCCCAGCGACGCCCGGTGCATCTCGAGGCGGAGGTGTTCGACCTCATGACCAGGTGGATCGAGCGGTACCAGCGCCAGGCCGAGGAGCGCTACCAGCGCCTCGACGCCCTGCTCGCCGAGCTCGACGAGCACGGCACCCCACGACCGCACGACGAACCACGCAGCGACCCCACGGAAGGACAGGCATCATGACGACGACGCGCACCCCGGCCAGGATCGAGGCCGACGAGAGGGTCCCGATGATCCACATCTACCGCGACTTCGCGGCGACCCCGGCCCAGCTGTTCCGGGCACACACCGACCCCGAGCTGTTCGCGAGGTGGGTCGGACCCACCGACATCGGCGCCGACATCGACTACTGGGACGCCCGCGACGGCGGTGCGTGGCGGTACACGGCATCGCGGGGCGAGGACTTCTCCACGGCGTTCCGCGGCTGCTTCCACACGGTGAGCCCCCAGCGGATCGTCCAGACCTTCACCTGGGAGGGGGCTCCCGAGGGAGTGGCCCTCGAGACGCTCACCTTCGAGGACCTCGGCGACGGGCGCACCCGCCTGCACGCCACCAGCCTGTGCGACTCGTTCGAGGCACGCGACCAGTGGCTCGCCAGCGGCATGGAGTCGGGGGTCGACGAGGGCTACGACGCGCTCGAGGCCCTGGCGTTGGCGGGCGAGCTGTGACCGGCATCCCCGCAGCACCGGACGCTCGCCACCGGAGCATCGCCGGCCGGTTCACCGAGGCGGTGCGGTCGACGGGTGACTGGGACGCACCGTCGCCGGTGCCGGCGTGGACCGCCCGCGACGTCGTCGGCCACCTCGTCGGGTGGTTCCCCCCGTTCCTCACCTCCGGCAGCGGGATCGTGCTGCCCGAGGGGCCGGCCGTGGCCGACGACCCGGTGCAGGCGTGGCAGACCCACGTGGATGCCGTGCAGGCGCTCCTCGACGACCCGGCCACCGCGGAGAGGGAGTTCGCGAACCCGCACACCGGGAACCTGCCGCTGGACCAGGCGATCGACCGGTTCTACACGACCGACGTCTTCATGCACACCTGGGACCTGACCCGCGCGACCGGCCAGGACGACACCCTCGACCCGACCCTGTGCGCCCAGCTGTTCGAGGGCATGCAGCCCATCGACGCGCTGCTCCGCTCGTCGGGTCAGTACGGCCCGAGGGTGCCGGTGCCCGACGACGCCTCCGCCCAGGACCGGATGCTCGGCTTCATCGGCCGCGACCCGGCGTGGCGCCCCTGACCTCAGGCGGTCGGGGACCCGTCGGCCGGGCGCAGGGTCAGGCTGATCGAGTTGATGCAGAACCGCTGGTCGGTGGGGGTGTCGTAGCCCTCGCCCTCGAAGACGTGGCCGAGGTGGCTGCCGCAGGTGGCGCAGCGGACCTCGGTGCGCGGGCGGCCCGGCAGCGATCGGTCCTCGAGCAGCTCGACCGACTCGCCGGCGAGCGGGGAGAAGAACGAGGGCCACCCGCAGTGGCTGTCGAACTTGGTCTCGGAGGTGAACAGCTCGGCGCCGCACGCGCGACAGGCGTAGGTGCCGACGGTCTTGGCGTCGGTGTACTCACCCGTGTAGGGGCGCTCGGTGCCCGCCTGGCGCAGCACCTGGTACTCGTCGGGGGAGAGCGTGGCCTTCCACTCCTGCTCGGTGCGGTCGACGGCGTAGGAACGATCGGTCGGCTTCATCGTCATGTCCAGCCCAACAGCGCGTGGGGCCGGAGAGTTCCCGACCTCGACAACGCGAAAGGTTCCCGAAAGAACCGCGCCCCGCGATGCCGTCCGGGGTCGCACGTCGGCGCACGTCGTTAGGCTCGCCGCATGGCGGATGCGCAGGTGCTGGAGGTGGAGGGGCCCGACGGCCCGCGTCAGGTGCGCCTGAGCAGCCCCGACCGGGTGATGTGGCCCGACGCCGGCATCACCAAGGGCGACCTCGCCGCCTACGTCGTGGCCGTGGGCGACCCGCTGGTGCACCACATCGGTGACCGGCCGGTCACCCTGCAGCGTTTCCCGGACGGCATCGAGGGCGAGGAGTTCTACCAGAAGAACCCTCCGAAGGGGATGCCCGGCTGGGTGCGCACGGTCTCCTGCCGCTACCCGAGCGGTCGTCGGCACGCGCAGATCGTGGTCGACGAGGTGGCCAGCGCCGTGTGGGCCGTGCAGATGAACACCGTGACCTTTCACCCCTGGCCGGTGCGCAGCGCGGACAACGACAACCCCGACGAGCTGCGCATCGACCTCGACCCG
>DASSQL010000250.1:0-2312 GCA_035702525.1 Ornithinibacter sp.
GACCCGCAGAGCCTGATGATGCGCGAGGCCCTCCAGCGCTGGGTCGCCTCCCTGGTCACCGGCCAGGTCACCCTGCGGCTGCGCCGCGGCGAGGACTACTCGATCGTCGACACCCGCGGCGAGAACTTCAGCTACCACCCCGACAAGCTGTCGATGGAGCGCGTCGAGAACGCCGCCTTCGGCCCGCTCGACCGGATCGGCCAGCTGACCATGCGCAACCTCGACATCGCCGACAGCCGCGCGAAGCTCGAGGTCTACGCCGGGCAGCCGGTGGAGCAGGGGCAGCTGCTCGTCGAGCACGGCACGCTGTTCGGGGAGCTGCCCGCCGGCGGGTACGACCAGATCACCGCCAACCCGCTGGTCGACGGCGGCGACGACGACGCGCTCGACCGGGCCGCGATGGAGTCCGGCACCGACTGACCTGCACGTTCGACCGGGTCCGGTTGTGCACGGCATACAAATACACTCGCCGTATGCCGCCCACCCACCGCCCGAGGCCGTCGGCGGCCACCCGCGCCCGGGTCGCCCGCGCCGCCGGTGACCTCGGCGCCGCCGCGGTGCAGCAGATGGAGACCGACCACGAGTGGTACCGGTCGCTGTCGGCCGAGAACCGCTCGTGGGTGGGGCTCGTCGCGCAGGCGGGCATCACCTCGTTCCTCGACTGGTTCGGTGGCGACCAGGCCCAGCCGGCCGTCACCGCCGACGTGTTCGGAACCGCCCCGCGCGAGCTGACCCGGTCGATCTCGCTGGCCCAGACCCTCGACCTGATCCGCACCGTCATCAACGTCGTCGAGCGCGACATCGCGGGGCTGGCCGCCCCCGGCGAGGGTGACCTGGCCCGTGAGGCGGTGCTGCGCTACAGCCGCGAGGTGGCCTTCTCCGCGGCCGAGGTCTACGCCCAGGCCGCCGAGGCGCGGGGCGCCTGGGACGCCCGGCTGGAGTCCCTCGTCGTCGACGCGGTCATCCGTGGCGAGGCCGACGAGTCGATGCAGTCGCGGGCGGCGGCGCTCGGCTGGGGTGCGGTCACCCAGGTCGTGGTCGTGGTCGGCTCGACCCCGCCCGGCGCCACCGCACCGGTGCTCAGCGACCTGCACCGTGCGGCCCGGCGCACCGGCGTCGAGCTGCTCGTCGCGATCCACGGGCCCCGGATCATCTGCATCGGCGGCAGCGTCACCGACCCGATGGCGCTGGCCACCGCCCTCGACCCGCACCTCGGCGACGGCCCCCTCGTGGTCGGCCCGGTGGTGCCGCACCTGTTCGCCGCCGGCCGCAGCGCCCGGGCCGCGATCTCGGGACACAGTGCGGCGCCCGCCTGGCCGGCTGCACCGCGGCCGGTGCACGCCGACGACCTGCTCGCCGAGCGCGCCATGCTCGGCGACCTGCCCGCCCGCGGCGCGCTGATCGCCCGGATCGTGCGCCCGCTGGCCGAGAGCCCCGGCGGCACCCTGCTCGACACCGCGGCGGCCTTCCTCGACGGCGCCCAGGGCGTCGAAGGCACCGCGCGCGCGCTGATCGTGCACCCCAACACGGTGCGCTACCGGCTGGCCGGCATCACCACGGCGGTCGGCTACGACCTCACCGACGCCCACGACGCCCAGACGGTGCGCACCGCGCTGGCCTTCCACCGGCTCGGCCCCGCCTCACGCTCGTCGACGCGACCCTGACCTGCATCCGGCTCGCGCTCGTTTTGGAGGAACCCTACAGATCGGGCGGGCAAGGTTCGTCCCCGTTCGTCACGAGAAGGTCACGGTCGGCAGGACAAGGTGGAACACGTGATCGTCATCGTCTGCCCCGGCCAGGGCTCCCAGACCCCGGGCTTCCTCGCCCCGTGGCTCGAGCTGCCCGGCCTGCGTGACCAGCTGACCGCACTGTCCGACGCCGCCGAGGTCGACCTCGTCACCCACGGCACGACGTCCGACGAGGACACCATCAAGGACACCGCTGTGGCGCAGCCACTGCTCGTCGGCGCCGGCCTGCTCGCCCTGCGGGCCCTCACCGGCAGCACCGGCGACGGCGCGTACGCCGCCGCGCCCTCCGGCACGGGAGCCCTCGCCGGGCACTCGGTCGGCGAGATCACGGCTGCCGCCGCGGCCGGGGTCCTCACCGAGACCGACGCGATGCGCTTCGTCGCCCAGCGCGGCCGGGCGATGGCGCAGGCCAGCGCCGCCACCCCCACCGGGATGAGCGCCGTGCTCGGTGGCGACCCCGACGAGGTGCTCGCCACGATCGCGCGCCACGACCTCACCCCGGCCAACGTCAACGGAGCCGGCCAGGTCGTCGCCGCCGGCGCGCTCGACGCGCTCGCGGCCTTC
>DASSQL010000251.1:0-3244 GCA_035702525.1 Ornithinibacter sp.
CGGCACGACTTCACCGGGCTGCGCACCCAGGGCGGTCTGTCCGGCTACCCGAGCCGCGCCGAGTCCGAGCACGACGTCGTCGAGAACTCGCACGCGTCGGCCTCGCTGTCCTGGGCGGCCGGCATCGCCACCGGGCGCGTCGTGAGCGGTGAGCGCGACCGGCACACCGTGGCGGTCATCGGCGACGGCGCCCTCACCGGCGGCATGGCGTGGGAGGCCCTGAACAACATCGCGGCCGAGCCCGACCTGCCGCTCGTCATCGTGGTCAACGACAACGAGCGCTCGTACGCCCCGACCCGCGGCGGCCTGGCCGACCACCTCGCCACGCTGCGCACCACCCGCGGCTACGAGCGGTTCCTCGACTGGGGCAAGCACACCCTGGCGCGCACCCCCGTCGTCGGCGGCGCGATGTACGAGACGCTGCACGGGGTCAAGAAGGGCATCAAGGACATCGTCGCGCCGCAGGGCCTGTTCGAGGACCTCGGCCTGAAGTACCTCGGCCCGGTCGACGGCCACGACGAGCAGGCCATCGAGACCGCCCTGCGCAAGGCGCGGGCCTTCGGGGGACCGGTGCTGGTGCACGTGCTGACCCAGAAGGGCCGCGGCTACGACCCCGCCATCACCGACGAGGCCGACCAGTTCCACGCCGTCGGAGTCATCAACCCCGAGACCGGGCTGCCTCTCGAGATCGCCGGCCGCAGCTGGACCGACGAGTTCAGCGACGAGATGGTGCGCATCGGGCGCGACCGCCCCGACGTCGTCGCCATCACCGCCGCGATGATGATCCCGGTCGGGCTCAAGGACTTCTGCGACCACTACCCCGAGCGCACCTTCGACGTCGGCATCGCCGAGCAGCACGCGCTCACGATGGCCGCGGGGCTGGCGTTCACCGGTCTGCACCCGGTCGTCGCCGTCTACGCGACCTTCCTCAACCGCGCCTTCGACCAGCTGCTGATGGACTGCGCGATGCACCGGGCCGGCGTGACGGTCGTGCTCGACCGCTCCGGCATCACCGGCCCCGACGGCGCCTCGCACCACGGCATGTGGGACATGACGATCAGCGGCATCGTGCCCGGCCTGCACCTCGCCGCACCACGCGACGGCCAGCAGGTCGCGCGCGCCGTGCGGGCCGCTGTCGACATCGCCGACGCGCCCTCGGTCGTCCGCTTCCCCAAGGGCTCGGTCGCCGACCCGGTCGTCGCCGTGCGCACCTCCGGCACGGTCGACGTGCTCGCCGAGCCCGACGACGGTGGCGTCGACCTGCTGCTGGTCGGCATCGGCTCGATGGCGGTCACGGCGCTGGCCGCGGCCGACAAGCTCGTCGCGGAGGGGGTGCGCGTGCGGGTCGTCGACCCGGTCTGGGCGCTGCCGGTCAGCGACGACCTGGTGGCCCTGGCCGGCGCGGCCGGGCGGGTCGCGGTGGTCGAGGACAACGTCGTCGTCGGCGGAATCGGCTCGCAGGTCGAGCTCGCCCTGCGCGACGCCGGCCTCACCACCCCGCTCGACCAGCTCGGCATCCCCAAGGAGTTCCTCCAGCACGGCTCTCGCGGCCAGGTGCTCGACCGGGTCGGGCTGACACCGGATGCCGTCGCCGGTCGCCTCCGCGCGCGGCTCGGCTGAGCCTTCCTCAGGGCTGTCGGGCTGTTGGTGTCGGGACCGGTCAGGTCACGGCGTCGATCGAGGCGACCGGCACGACACCGTGTTCGATGACGCGCCGTCCAACGGGGGCGGCGGTCGACGCCTCGATGTCGGGGTCGTGGTGCCCCTCGCGGGGGCTGTGGACAACTCCGGCTGGCGTCGGTGGACACTTGTACGATTGAGGCATGGCAGGGGGGCTTGCACTCGATGAACGGCTGACGCGGATCGCGGCCGGCGTGGAGGCGTGCCGGGGTATCGAGGGTGAGCTGTGGCGCGCCGGATCGGGTGAGCTGGCGGCGGTGATGGGCGCGGCTGATGCGATGGTGGTGGCGGGGGAGTCGGCGCGGGTGGTGGTGGCGGCCGAGGCGATCGCGCGGGGTGAGGTGGGGTCCGGGCCGGAGGCGTTGTCGCCGGTCGAGTGGGTGCGGCGGCACGCTCCGTCGACGGTCGCGGGCGGGTCGGGCCAGGTGGTGGCGGTGGCGCAGGCGTTGGCGGTGCCGGGCAACGCGCCGGTCAAGGATGCCGTGCTGTCGGGGGTGTTGCCGGTGCGCAGTGCCGCGGTGGTGGTGTCCGAGGCGGACAAGCTGTTGCCGGTGCTGGTCGAGGAGGCCAGGGCGACGGCGTTGGAGGGGTTGATCCACGTCGCGGCGCAGGGGGGTCCGCGCGAGTGCCGCAGGCTGCGTCCGGCGTTGTTGGCGAAGTACGGGCTGGACGGTGAGCTGCAGCGTGGGCAGGACGTGGCCAAGCGGTACGTGGCGTTGTCGCAGCCGTGGGTGGACGAGATGGGGGTGGCCGAGTACCGGCTGACCCTGGACCCGGAAGGCAGGGCGGTGCTGGAGGCGGCGTTGGGTCCGTTGTCCGCACCGCGCCCGGTGGAGGGGGAACGTGACCTGCGCTCGAGCGACCGCCGGCGCGGGGAGGCGCTGGTGACGTTGGTGCGCCGGGCCGTTGCGAGCGCGGAGCAGGGTGCGCGGCACACCAAGAGCCAGCTGTTCGTCACCGTCGACCTGGAGACCTTGCGCAGTGGGCTGCGCGGGGCGGGGGTGACGGTCGGAGGTCCGGAGGCGGGGCAGCTGGTGGCGCCGGAGACCGTGCGGCGGTTGGCGTGTGACGCCACGATCATCCCCACCGTGCTGGGTGCAGCGGGGGCGGTGGTCGACCTGGGGATGGACGTGCGGCTCTTCACCGCGGCCCAGGCCAAGCGGCTGTGGTTGCGGGACCGGCACTGCACGTATCCGGGGTGTGACCTGCCTGGCATGTGGTGCGACGCGCACCACCTCGTGCACTGGGCCGACGGCGGCCCGACGAACCTTGAGAACGCGGCGTTGTTGTGCGAGCGCCACCACACCGTCGTGCACACCCGCCGCTACGCGGGCGTGCTCATCGAGGACGCCGCCGGGTCGCGGGTGCAGTGGGACCTCACGGTCGGGTCCTACGACCGCCGCCTCGCCGACCTGGCTGCGCGACAACCAGCGTGACCCCGCCCCACACCCCGCCCGACCGGGCGGGGCCGCCGGCATGTGTGCACGCAGGGCCGGTGCGCCCCGGTGGTGGCGGCGCCCGACTGGTGGTGGTGGGGCAGGGCTGGTGGTGGGGTCGGGCCGGT
>DASSQL010000252.1:0-12307 GCA_035702525.1 Ornithinibacter sp.
AGCTCGCCCCCGAACGACGGCAGCCCACGCACCCGCGACCGGCGTGTCCCGAAGCCACCCGGCCCCAGCACGCCGCGACCGATGAGGTCGACGGCAGGCGTCGTGAGCATGGTGCCCCCGGGCCGGTCGAGGTTTCCGGTGAGGATGTTGATCGTCTGCACCGCCCACTGGCAGACCACACCGTGGGCCTGGGTCGAGACGCCCATCCGCCCGTGCACGGCCGCCGACGGCGCGGCGGCGAGGTCGTGCGCGAGGCCGCGCACGGCATCCGCGGACATCCCGCTGACCTGCTCGGCGAGCTCCGGGGTGAACCCTGCGACCGCCTCGCGCACCGCGTCGACGCCGTCGACGTAGGCCGCGGGGGTGGCGGCGTCACCGGCCAGCAGCTCGCGCACCACGGCCAGCAGCACCGCGGCGTCGGACCCGGGCCGCACGAAGTGGTGCTCGTCCGCCACCTTGGCCGTCTCGGTTCGACGCGGGTCGATCACGACCAACCGCCCTCCCCGAGAGGCGAGCTCGCGCCGCCGCTGGGGGAAGTCGGGCACCGTCCAGAGCGAGCCGTTCGACGCCATCGGGTTGTGGCCGACGAGCACCAGCAGGTCGGTGCGGTCGATGTCGGGAACGGGCAGGAGGAACTGGTGGCCGTAGAGCGCCCACGCCACGACGTGGTGCGGCAGCTGGTCGACCGAGGTGGCCGAGAACCGGTTCCGGGTGCGCAGCAGGCGCACCAGGGTGGGGTTGTGGGTCAGCGCGCCGAGGCTGTGGACGTTCGGGTTGCCCTGGTAGACCGCCACCGCGTCGTCACCGTGCTCGCGCTGCACGGCCACGAGCCGGGATGCCGCGTACCCGATCGCCTCGTCCCACGACACCTCGCGCCACCCGCCGTCGGCGGTGCGGCGCACCGGGCGGGGCAGCCGGTCGGGGTCCTCGTGGATGTCCTGCAGGGCGAAGGCCTTGGGGCAGATGTGCCCCCGCGAGAGGGGGTCGGCCTCGTGGCCGCGCATCGACGCGATCTCGCCGTCGCCGTCGAGCCGCACCTCGAGCGAGCACATCGCCTCGCACAGCGTGCACGTGACGTGCCGGACGTCGTCGACTGCTTGCGATTCACCCACGTCGACAGCCTCCCACGGGGCCCAGGCAGGCGGGTGGATCGCAGGAAGTCGGGAGCCGGGGTCAGCGGCGGCGGGGCTCGAACACCGGCGCCAGCCGCTGCATCGCGGCCTCCCGGGCGATCGTCGTGTTCTTCGTCGCCAGCAGCCGGGCCTGCTCGAGCCGCTCCCGCGCGAAGGTGCGCCGGTCGTTCGCCGACCAGGTGCGGCCGAAGAGCCGCTTGGTCGCCGCGACGGCGTCCGGCGAGCGCTGGGCGACCTGCTCGAGGAACCGGGTCGCCGCGACGAACGGCTCGTCGTGCACCTCGCTGGCCAGCCCCAGCTCGACCGCCCGCTCACCGCTGACCACCTCACCGGTCATCGTCAGCCGCTTCGCGACGTCCATCCGCACCTGCTGCGACAGCGCCTGGACCCCGCTCATGTCCGGCACCAGCCCCCACCTGGCCTCCATGACCGACCACTGCGCGTCGGCGGTGGTCATCCGCAGGTCAGCCGCGAGCGCGATCTGCAGCCCCCCGCCGTAGCAGTGCCCGTGCACGGCGGCCACGACCGGTACCGGCACCCGGCGCCAGGCCCAGCAGGCCTCCTGGAACAGGTTGGTGCCCCGGAACGGGTTCGGAACGAACGAGCGCGCCACCCGCGGCGGGTTCTTCAGCACCGTCGCGAAGTCGAGCCCGGCGCAGAACGACTCGCCCTCGCCACCGATCACCACCCCGCGCAGGGTGCGGTCGCGGGACAGGTCCCGGGCGGTGGTCACGAGGTCCTCGAGCGTGTCGAGGGTCAGCGCGTTGAGCTTGTCTGGGCGGTTGAGCCGGACCTGGGCGACGCCGCCCTCGACCCGGCACGTCACGGTGCTCGGCATGCGGTCAGCCTACGGATGCCGTGGACCGAGCGCCGTCGTCAGGTGACCTTTGCGACGATGTCGGCATCCGGGTGCGGGCCAGGAGCACCGGCCGGCCGCAGCGTGGCCCGCTCGGGGTGGTCGCGGCGGTGCACGAGCACCGACACGGCGAGGATGCCGAGGCCGAGGACCGCGAGGCCCACGCCGACCCACGAGGGCGCGGTGTAGCCCCACCCGGCGGCGATCACGACCCCACCGAGGTAGGCGCCGAGCGCGTTGGCGACATTGAGCGCGGCATGGTTGCTCGCGGCAGCGAGGGTCTGAGCGGTGCCGGCCACCTGCATCAGCCGCAGCTGGAGGTTGACGACGAGCACCGCCGTGAGCACGCCGACCAGGAAGAGCACGACGAGTGCGGCGATGGCGTACGGCGCGGCCAGGGCGAACAGGGCCAGCCCGATGCCGAGGCCGCCCATGCCGATGACGACCGACCGGATGACCGACCAGTCGCCCAACCGACCCCCGACGAGGTTGCCGACGAACCCGGAGGCCCCGAAGACGAGCAGGAAGATCGGCACTGCGGAAGCGGGCAGCCCGGTGACCTCGGTGACGGTGGGGGCGATGTAGGAGTACATGGCGAACATGCCGCCGAAGCCGACGGCCGCGACCCCGAGGGTGAGCCAGACCTGCAGGCTGGTCAGGGCGCTCAGCTCGTTGCGCACGGTGCGCGTGCGGTCGCGCGGCAGGTGCGGTACCGCGTAGGCAATGAGTGCCACGGTGGCGACGCCGATGAGGGCGACCAGCCAGTAGGCCGAGCGCCAACCGAGGTTCTGGCCGAGCCAGGTCGCGCCGGGGACACCGAGCACGTTGGCGATCGGGATGCCGAGCATCACCTTCCCCACGGCTCGCCCGGCCTGGCCGCGCACGGCGAGGTCGACGGCGACCAGGGCGGCGACGCCGAAGAAGGCGCCGTGCGGGAGGCCGGCGATGACGCGTGATGCGACGAGGAGGCCGTAGCTCGGGGCCACCGCGCTCAGCACGTTGCCGACGGTGAACGCCGCCATCAGCCCGATGAGCAGGGCCTTGCGGGGCCAGGTGGCGGCCAGCAGGGCGAGCAGCGGCGCGCCGATGACGACGCCGAGGGCGTAGGCCGAGATGGTGTGCCCGGCCGTGGGGATGTCGACCCCCACGCCGGCCGCGATGTCGGGCAGCAGGCCCATCGTCACGAACTCGGTCGTGCCGATGGCGACCCCGCCGAGGATCAGGGCGAGGGTCGCGAGGAAGGCATGGCGGGGCTGGGGCACTTGTGCTGCAGCGCCCGGCACCCCGGCGCGCATTCCCGCATCGCGCTGGTTCCGCTGAGATGTCACACAGTGTTCATACCGGCCCGGCCGGTGCCCGGTTCAGGACAGCCGGTGTCTCGTCCACCACACGCAGAACCCGGCGAGCAGGCCCGACGCCGCGAGGTACAGCGCGGTCTCCGCCGACTGGAGGCTCCAGAAGTTGGCCGACGGCTGGTACACGACTCGCTGGGTGTACCCCTCGGCGGTCAGCCGGGCGAGGCACGGGTCGACGGGCGAGGCCTCGACCGGGCCCGAGAAGCGGTCCGGCGCCGCGGCCAGGCAGTCGGACAACCAGGAGGGCAGGCTCGCGGGGCGGCCGTCGGCGCCGAGCGTCTCGTTGGTGAGGACCCAGTCGCCGCGCTGGGCGGTGTGCACGGTGATGGACTCGGGGGCGCCCCGGTCGTCGGCACTGATCCCGTCCAGGGTCTGCGCACTGATCGTGACGGTCACGGTGGTCGGGGCCACGAGGTGCGGGCGCACCCACAGCGGCACGGCGACCTGGATCGCGACGTAGAGCGCGAGGGTGAGCGCCATGGCCGGCAGGGACCGCCGCAGGACGGCACCGAGCGTGACCCCGAGGACGACCGCGAAGACGGTGTAGGAGACCGGCACCACCCCGCGCATCGAGAACGACACCGGCGTCAGCAGCGGGGGCAGGCCTCCGCGCGCGTGGCTCACCACCCCGTCGAGAGGGTCCGACCACCACGTCACCGCGAGGGTCAGGGCTCCGACCGCCAGCGCCGACACCAGCGTGGTGACGGCGAGCTTCGTGGTGAGCCAGCGGGTGCGGGTGATGCTCTGGTTCCACACCAGCCGGTGGGTGCCCGCCTCGAGCTCACGGGCCACCATCGGCGCACCCCAGAAGGCGCCAACGAGGGCCGGGACCGCGGCGACGGCGATCAGCCCGGCCCAGAACAGGCTGATGTCCGTGCTCGTCAGCTTGTCGAAGACGTCGTCGGCACCGGCCGTCGCGAGCTCTGCCAGGCGTGGGCCGGTGACGGCGAGCACCACGGCGACCGCGGCGACGGCCATGGCCACGGTCACCGCCTGCACCCGCAGCTGGCGCCAGGTCAGCCAGATCACTTCAGCACCTCCAGGGACGGTGAGCCCGTCGGGGCGTCCGGTGAGCCCGGGGCCCCCGGGAGCTGCGGCGACGGACGCTCCATGTACGACAGCACGAGGTCCTCCAGGCCGAGGTCGGTGACGGTCCACGCCGGGTCGATCACCGGGCGCTCGGTGCGCACGACGAGGGTGGTCTGCCGGTCGGTGTGGCGGGCGGACACGACCTCCTGGTCCGCCGGCAGCGTGTTCGTGCCCCGTCGCGGGCCGGTCAGCCGGTGGTGGGTGTCGAGCAGCGTCTCGACCTCGCCGGCGAGGCGCACCTCGGAGTCGACGAGCACCACGACGTGGTCGCAGACCCGTTCGAGGTCGGACACCACGTGCGAGGACAGCACCACGCTGAGCTCCTGCTCCGCGACCGCCTCCATCAGCAGCGCGAGGAACTCGCGGCGGGCGAACGGGTCGAGGCTCGCCACCGGCTCGTCGAGGATCAGCAGCTCGGGGCGCTTGGCGAGCCCCAGCGCCAGGGCGAGCTGGGCCCGCTGGCCGCCGGACAGCCGGCCGGCGCGCTGGCCGGGGTCGAGCCCGAGCCGCTCGACGCGCGACCGGGCCAGGTCGTCGTCCCAGCGGGGGTTGAGGTGGGCGCCCAGGCGAAGGTGGTCGCGGACGCTGAGCCCGGCGTAGGTCGGGGTGTCCTGGGCGACGAAGCCGACCTTGGCCAGCTGGGCGGGGTCGGATGCCGGCCGTCCCCCACACACCTCGATGGTCCCGGTCGTCGGCCGGAGCAGCCCCGCAGCCAGGTTGAGCAGGGTGCTCTTGCCGGCACCGTTCTGCCCGACCAGGCCGGTGACCCGGCCAGCTGGGATCTGCAGGGTGCAGTCCTTCAGCGCCCACCGGCGGCCGTAGCGCTTGCCGAGCGCGTCAGTCGCGACGACGGCCGTCATGCGACGCCCCGCTGCTCGCGGCGAAACGCACTGCGGAACAGTGCCTCGATGCTCTCGTCATCGACCCCGGCGGCCCGGGCGCGACCCAGCCAGCGCTCGAGCTCGCGTCGCAGGGGCTCGTGCGCGGCCAGCGACTCCCCGGCGAGGGAGCGCGTGACGAACGTGCCGACGCCCGGCCGGGCCGCGACCAGTCCGTCCCGCTCCAGCTCCCGGTAGGCCTTGAGCACCGTGTTGGGGTTGATGGCGAGGGTGGCGACGACGTCCTTGACGGTGGGCAGCTGGTCGCCCTCGCGCAGCAGCCCGAGCCGCAGCGCCTGGCGTACCTGCTGCACCACCTGCAGGTACGGCGAGACACCGGAGCGGCCGTCCAGGGTGAACTCGATCATCGCGACTCCATTGAACTAGTTGACTAGCACATTAGATGTCTCACCCTCGTGTGACAACCCCTCCCGTCTCCCGGCGGACGCCGCGGGCGACGGCATCCCTACGATGGCGAGGTGCGCGCAGCCCAGGTGACCCGACTCGACGGACCCGACGCGGTGGAGGTGGTCGACCTTCCCGAGCCCGCCGGTGACGGCGTCGTCATCGAGGTGGCCGCGGCCGGCATCTGCTTCCCCGACGTGCTGCTCACCCGCGGGCAGTACCAGGTCACGCCCGACCTGCCCTTCGTGCCGGGGTCGGAGGTGGCCGGCATCGTGCGGTCCGCCCCGGTCAGCAGCGGGTACGCCGCGGGCGACCGGGTCGCCGCCTTCCCGTTCCTCGGCGGGTTCGCCGAGGTCGTCGAGGCCGACGCCGCGATGGTCTTCCCGCTGCCCGACTCGGTGACCTTCGAGCAGGGCGCGGCGCTGCCGATGAACTACCTGACCTGCCACTTCGCCCTGCGCGAGCGGGGCCGGCTGCGCGAGGGCGAGACCGTGCTCGTGCACGGCGCGGCCGGCGGAGTCGGCACGGCGGCCGTGCAGCTGGCCGCCGCCTGGGGCGCTCGCGTCATCGCGGTGGTGTCGTCGCCGGACAAGGGTGAGGTGGCGAAGGCGGCGGGCGCGCACGAGGTCGTGCTCGCCGACGGTTTCCGCGATGCCGTCGCCGGCCTGACCAGCCGACGTGGCGTCGACCTCGTGGTCGACCCGGTCGGCGGCGACCGCTTCACCGACTCGCTGCGGTCGCTCGCGCCCGGCGGGCGGCTGCTCGTCATCGGGTTCACCGCCGGGTCGATCCCCGAGGTCAAGGTCAACCGGCTGCTGCTGGGCAACCTCTCGGTCGTGGGCGTCGGCTGGGGCGCCTGGTGGACCGGCCGCGGCGGCCCCGGCCCCGGCTTCCTGCGCCAGCAGTGGGACGACCTGGTGCCGTTGCTCGAGTCCGGTGCGGTCGACCCGGTCATCGGCGAGGTGCGCGACCTCGAGGACGTCGTGGCGGCACTCACCGCCGTCGACGAGCGCCGGGCGATGGGCAAGGTCCTGCTCACCCCGTGACGCACGAGATACCTCGCAACCTTTTCCTCAGGGTCCCTTAGGACTGCCTTAGGGTCCTTTCGGCTCCGACGGGACGAAGGTGGGGGACGGCCGCGCAGACACCGCGGCACCACAGCCGCGCACTCGCCGCGCCGACGACCCGGAGGTCACCAGTGTTCGACACCATCGGCGGGATCCCCCTGCACCCGCTCATCGTCCACGCAGTCGTGGTCCTCGTGCCGCTCGCCTCGCTCCTGCTCCTGCTCGCCGCGGTCTCGCCGCGGATCCGGCACTGGGCCGGCATCCTCACTCCCATCACCGCCACCCTCGCGCTGATCATGACGCCCCTCGCCACCCAGAGCGGCGAGGCGCTGGAGAAGCGGGTCGAGGCCAGCCCGACGCTCGAGGAGCACACCGAGCTCGGCGACAGCCTGCTCTACTTCGTCCTCGTGCTCGCGATCCTCGCGTGGGCGCTGTGGTTCCTCGACCGGCGCGCCCAGGCCGCGGTCGGCACCGTCTCCGAGACCGACGGGGCGCACGCCTCGGCGACGGTCGCTCGCTCGCCCCTGCTGACCGTCGTCATCGTGCTGTCGGTCATCTCGGTGCTCGCGACGACCGTCCAGGTGGTCCGGATCGGCCACAGCGGCGCCACCGCCTCGTGGTCCGACGTCGGCGCCAAGTCGGTGCCCGCCGGTGGTGGCGACGACTGAGGCCGACCCGGCCGGCTGACGGCCCGGCACGCGGTGACGACCGCGCGCCGGGCCGTCGGCGTCAGGCGACGAGCTCGGGCTTGACCCGGGCGGCCGTCCAGGTGCCGGCCCGCCTCGCCGCCAGCGACGAGAACAGCAGGGCACCGACCGCCCATGCACCGATGACCGTGACGTCGAGCCAGAGCCGGTCCAGCGGGCCGCCGTACATCAGGCGCCGCACGCCGTCGACCGCGTACGACATCGGCAGCGCGTGGTGCAGCGGGTGCAGCGGCGTGGGCAGGGTCTGCCACGGGAAGGTGCCACCGGCACTGACCAGCTGCAGCACCATGAGCACCAGGGCCACGAACTGGCCGACCACACCGAGTCGGGCCATCAACGCGTGGATGATCGCGATGAACGCGACCGAGACCCCGACCATGAAGAGCACGAGCAGCACCGGGTGGGCCATGTCGATGCCGACCCCCCGGGCGACGACCCCGAAGGCCACCACGGCCTGGGCCGCCCCGAGCAGTGCGGCGCCGAGCCAGCCGCCGAGCGCCACGCGCCAGCCCGGCTGGCCCGCGGCCAGCGCGCGGGTCGACAGCGCGCGCATCCTGGTGAAGAGCACGAACCCGCCGATCCACAGGGCCAGGCTCATGAAGAACGGCGCCAGCCCCGCACCGTAGCTCTCGGCCCGGGCCTGCGCGTCGCGGTCGACGGCGACCGGGCTGCCGATGGTCTGCGCCATGGCCCTGCGCTGCTCGGCCGAGGGGTCGGGGATGGCGGCCGCGCCCTTCGCCAGGCCGTCGGACAGCTGGTTCGCTCCTCCGGCCAGGGTGCCGAGACCGTCGTCGAGGTCGTGGGCGCCCGACGCCAGCCGGGTCGCCCCGGCGAGGGCGGTGCGCTGGCCCTCGGCCAACCGGTCCGCTCCACTGCTCAGCTTCGCGCTGCCGTCGGCGGCCGTGGCGATGCCGCTGGAGAGCTTCGGCGCCGCGGCCGCCAGCTGCTCGGCACCGTCGGCGACCCGGTCGGCCCCCGAGGCCAGCCGGTCGAGGTCGTCGGCGGTCGACTGCACCGTGGTGTTCGCGTCGTCGAGCGGGCCGGCCAGCCCGTCGACCTTCGCGAGGACGGTGTCGACCTGGGCCTGCGTGAATCCGGCCGCGCGCAGCTGGTCGGCCAGGCGACCACGGGATGCCGTGAGGTCACCGAGGAGGCCGTCCGCGGCATCCGCCACGTCCCGGCCCGCAGCAGCGACCTTCGCGTCGCCGTCGGACACCTGCCGGGCGCCGTCGGCGAGCTGGGCGGTCTGGGTGGGCAGGTCGGCCGTCGCGTCGCGCAGGGTGCCGAGCCCGTCGGCGAGGTCGCCGGCGCCGGAGGCCAGCGCGTCGGTGCCCGCCACCAGCTCCTTCTGCCCGGCGACGAGCCGGTCGGCCCCGTCGGCCAGGTCGCCGGCGCCGGCGGCTGCGGTGTCGGCGCCGTCGGCGAGCTGCTTCGCGCCGTCCGAGGCCTCGGTGACCTGGGCGTGGATGTCGGCGAAACCTTCGAGGAAGCGGCTGGCCGCGGTGGAGCTGACCTGCTCGGCGACCGAGGCGGTGACCTGGCTGACCAGGGTGTTCGCGATGGTGCGGGCGAGGTAGTTGTTCGCGTCGTTGGTGCGGATCTCGAGGGTGGCCTGGCGCGGGTCGTCGGTGGCGCTCGACGCGAGGTCGGTCGAGAAGTCGCGGGGCACGACGAGCACCAGGTCGTAGTCGCCTTCTTCCAGACCGGTGTCGGCCGTCGCGCGGTCGACCCGGGACCAGTCGAAGGTTCCGGCGTAGACGAGCTTGTCGGCGACCTGGTCGCCGACCTCGAGCCGCTCGCCGGTCGAGAGCGTGGTGCCGGCGTCCTCGACGACG
The DNA here is from genome assembly GCA_035702525.1 of Ornithinibacter sp. Taxonomy (GTDB): domain Bacteria; phylum Actinomycetota; class Actinomycetes; order Actinomycetales; family Dermatophilaceae; genus Fodinibacter. Next base: position 9,326 of record DASSQL010000252.1, read on the forward strand.
AGGGCGGCCGGCACCCGGTTGAGCCCGCCGTAGGGGTCGTCGTTGGCGTACAGGTACAGCCCGCCGTAGATCGACGGCACGAGCACCATGGCGACCAGGGCGAGGCGGCCGACCCGGCTGGCGCCGATCCGGCGCAGCTCGGTGAGGGCGAGGCGCAGGGCGGTCACGCGACCACCTCCTGCGCGCAGCCGAGCTCGGCTCGCACGGGCAGGTCGAGCTGGCGCATCGTGGCGTGGGTGAGCTGCACGACCACGGTGATGCCGTCGGCGGCGAGGTCCTCGAGCACCGGCCACCAGGTGCGGGCGTCACCGCCGCGGCGGTCGGGGTTGGTGATGACGAGCACGCGGCTGGCGGTGCGCTCGGCCGCGGCGTGGGCCAGCACGCGCACCCGGTCCTCGGGCGCCAGCGTCTCGAACGGGGCATCGGCCGTCGCGGCTACGCCGTGGGCGGTGAGGAAGGCCGCGACCGCGCGGCGGCCGGAGGGGCGCCCGGCGAAGGCGAGCTCCTCGGCGAGCACGTGGTGCACGGCGAGGCCGTCCTCGGGGGCGCTCACGCCCGGCACGTCGACGACCGCGACGTGGCGCCGCAGCACCTCCGGGTCGCCACTCCCCCCGAGCAGCACCCGGCCGCCGGCCAGCGGCATCCGCCCGGCCAGCGCGAGGGCGAGCGCCACCTGGCCGTAGCCGGGGTCACCGGCCACCGGGGTGACCCGCGCGGGCGGGGCGACGAACGAGGTGGGCTGTACGAGGGGGCTGCGAGCGCCGGCTACGGCGACCTCGTCGACGACGAGCTCCACGGCCTGCTCCTTCTGACGTGTGGTGTCCGGCGGGCGGTCCCGCCGGTGGTACCAGTCGGTACCACCAACGATGGTACGGTACGGTACCGCCATGGGCAAAACCGCGTCACCGCCGCCGCCGACCACCCCCACGACGGCCGAGGGCGCCGTCGACGAGCGCACCCTGGCGGTGCGTCGCCGGCTCGAGGACGCCCTGGCAGCGGCCGTCACCGAGAAGGGCCTGGCCGCCACGACGATCGCCGACGTCGCCCGGCACGCCGGCACCTCGAAGCGCACCTTCTACGAGCACTACGCCGACAAGAACGACTGCTACCTCTCCCTGTTCGCCACCCGCAGCGCGGCGATGATCGCCGAGGTCGACGCCGCGCTGCGGCCCGGCGAGCTGCCGGCGACGGTGCAGCTGAACCACGCCGCCCGCACCTTCCTCGACGTCATCACCCGCGACCCGGTGCTCGGGCGCGGCCACCTCAGTGAGCTCGCCACCCTCGGCGAGGAGGCGGCCCGGGTGCGCCGCGAGGTCGTCGACCGGCACGCGACCACCATCCTGGAGATGGTCGAGCGGGCGAGGGCGAACGGCACCGCGGTGCGCCGGATCAGCCACCTCGAGGCGGTCTGCGTCGTGGGTGGGCTCAACGAGATCGGGCTGCGCGCCATCGACCCCGGCTCGCACGTCGCCACCGACGACCTCGTCGAGACGGCGACCCGCTTCATGACCGCGGTGCTGCTGGCCGACTGACGGGCCGTCGAGGGGTCAGGACACGCCCACTGGAAGCGCTCGTCCCGGGCACGTCTCGACCCCTCGACCGAGCCTCAGGCCCCTGTGGACCCGACCCGGGCCGGCATCCGGAGCAATAGGCTCGGGCCATGGACTTCCGGAACGCGTACGCCCAGGGGTTCGCCCGGGTCGCCGCGTGCACTGTGCCCGTCGCCCTGGCTGACCCCGCCACCAACGCCGAGCGCGTCATCGTGACCGTCAAGGAGTGCCACGACGAGGGGGTCGCCGTCGCCCTCTTCCCCGAGCTGTCGCTGAGCGGCTACGCCATCGACGACCTGCTGCTGCAGGACGTCCTGCTCGAGGCGGTCGACGACGCCGTCGTCACCATCGCCGAGGCCACCGCCAAGCTGCTCCCCCTCGTCGTCGTGGGCGCCCCACTGCGGCACGGCAACCGGCTCTACAACTGCGCGGTCGTCATCCACCGCGGCGAGGTGCTCGGCGTCGCCCCCAAGTCGTTCCTGCCCAACTACCGCGAGTTCTACGAGAAGCGGCACTTCGCCTCGGGCGCCGGCCATCAGGGCGAGTTCATCGTGCGACCGCACTGGCCGGGCGCCGACGTCGACGGCGAGATCCCGTTCGGCCCCGACCTGGTCTTCAGCCCCGAGGACCTCCCCGACCTCGCCGTGCACGTCGAGATCTGCGAGGACATGTGGGTGCCGGTACCGCCGAGCCATGAGGCGGCCCTCGCCGGTGCCACCGTTCTGCTCAACCTCTCGGCCTCGCCGATCACCGTCGGCCGCGCCGAGGACCGCCACCTGCTCGCCCGCTCGGCGAGTGCGCGGTGCAACGCCGCGTACCTCTACGCCGCCGCGACCGCCGGTGAGTCGTCGACCGACCTGTCCTGGGACGGCATGACGATGGTCTACGAGATGGGCGACCTGCTCGGCGAGTCCGAGCGCTTCCCCGACGGGCCGCGGCGCACGGTGGTCGACGTCGACCTCGACCGGCTGCGCCAGGAGCGCCTGCGGCAGGGCAGCTTCGGCGACAACGCCGAGGCCTACGCCGCCGACCAGGGCGGCTTCCGCGTGGTGCCGTTCCAGCTGCGCCCGCCCACCGGCGACCTCGGCCTGCGCCGCGCGGTCGACCGCTTCCCCTTCGTGCCGGATGACGAGGCGCGCCTGGCGCTCGACTGCTACGAGGCCTACAACATCCAGGTGTCCGGGCTCGAGCAGCGGATGCGCGCCATCGGCGGCGGCGACCCGGCGCGGATGCCGACCATCGTCATCGGCGTCTCCGGCGGCCTCGACTCCACCCACGCGCTGATTGTCGCAGCCAAGGCGTGCGACCGGCTCGGCCTGCCGCGCACCCACATCCTGGGCTTCACCATGCCCGGGTTCGCGACCAGCGCGGGAACGAAGTCGAACGCCATCCACCTGATGGAGTCGCTCGGCATCACCTGGGAGGAGCTCGA
>DASSQL010000253.1:0-3692 GCA_035702525.1 Ornithinibacter sp.
GGGCGTACGTCGTCGTCGACAACACCTTCGCCACCCCGCTGCTCCAGCAGCCGCTGTCGCTGGACGCCGACCTCGTCGTGCACTCGGCCACCAAGTTCATCGCCGGCCACAGCGACGTGCTGCTCGGCGCCGTGGTCACCAGGGACGACCAGCTGCACGACGTGCTGAAGAAGCGTCGCGACATGATCGGGGCCACCCCGGGCACGTTCGAGACCTGGCTGGCGCTGCGCGGGCTGCGCACCCTGCACGTGCGGCTCGAGCGGGCGCAGGCGAACGCCGCGGAGCTGGTCCGCCGGCTCGCGGACCACCCGGCGGTCGGCGAGGTCCGCTACCCGGGCTTCGGCGCGATCATCTCCATCGTGCTGGCCGAGGGCGCGATGGCCGCCGACCTGCTGACCCGCAAGACCACGCTGTGGGTGCACGCCACCAGCCTCGGCGGGGTGGAGTCGACCTTCGAGCGACGGCGCCGCTGGAAGACCGAGCCGGCCACCATTCCCGACGGGCTGGTGCGGATGTCGGTGGGCATCGAGGACGTCGACGACCTCTGGGACGACCTGGCGTCGGCGCTCGACGACCTGGTGCTGCCCGCGGGATGAACCGGCGAGCGGGGTCAGTCCCGTTCGTTCTTGGTCTCCTTGGAGATCAGCGCGGTCAGCATGTCGGCGGCGGTCATCTCCCCCTCGACGACGGCGTGCACGGCCTCGACGATCGGGGCGTAGATGTCGGCCTTCTGGGCGAGTGCGAGCAGGGACGAGGCGGTCTTCACGCCCTCGGCCACCTGCCGCGTCGACGCGGTGATCTCCTCGGTGGTCATGCCGCGGCCGAGCTTCTCGCCGAAGGTGCGGTTGCGCGACAGCGGTGAGGAGCAGGTGGCCACCAGGTCGCCGAGACCGGCCAGGCCCATGAGGGTCATCGGGTCGGCGCCGAACCCCGCTGCCAGCCGAGCCGTCTCCGCGAGCCCACGGGTGATCACCGACGCGGTGGTGTTGTCGCCGAAGCCGAGGCCGACAGCCATCCCGACCGCGAGCGCGATGACGTTCTTGTAGGCGCCGCCGAGCTCACAGCCGACGACGTCGGTGCTGGAGTAGGGCCGGAAGGTGGCCGAGTGGCACAGCGCCCGCAGCCGCTTGACGTTCTCCTCGTCGGGGCACGCGACCACGCTGGCGGCCGGCTCCCGGCTGGCGATCTCCTTGGCCAGGTTGGGGCCGCTGACCACGCCGATGCGGTCGTGGCCGGCGCCGGTCACCTCGGCGATCACCTCGCTCATCCGCTTCAGCGAGCCGAGCTCGACGCCCTTCATCAGCGACACGAGCAGGGCGTCCTGGGGCAGGATCTCGGTCCACTGCTCGAGGTTGGTGCGGAACGTCTGCGACGGCAGCACGAAGAAGACCGCCTCGGCCGCGTCGACCGCCTTCTCCGCGTCGTGCGTGGCCTGCACCGTCTCCGGCAGGTCGATGCCCGGCAGGTAGTCGGTGTTCTCGCGCTTCTGGTTGATGATGGCGCACAGCTCCTCGCGCCGCGCCCACAACGTGACCTCGTTGCCGGCGTCCGCGAGCACGACCGAGAACGCCGTACCCCACGACCCGGCACCAAAGACCGCGACCTTGCTCATCGCCTGCTCCTCCGGGACTTCTTCGCATACGGGTTGCCGATCTCGCGGACACCGTGGACCTTCGGGTCGAACCGCTCGGCGGGTGCCTGCTCCCCCCGGACGTCCTCGAGCAGCCGGGTGATGTCGTCCATGATCCGGTCGGTGGCCTGGCGCAGCAGCGCCGGGGTCAGCGGCCGGCCGCGCAGGTCGTCGAGGTCGACGGGCGGGCCGGCCTTCATGGAGATCGTCTTGCGCGGGAACAGCCGCGGCCGCTTCGCGTACGGCGCGAGGATGTGGTTCGCCCCCCACTGCGCGATCGGGATGACAGGGACGCCGGAGGCGAGCGCGATGCGGGCCGCTCCGGTCTTGCCGGTCATCGGCCACAGGTCGGGCTCCCGGGTGATGGTGCCCTCGGGGTAGACCACCACGCACTCGCCCTCCTGCACGGCCTCGACGGCGGCGGTGAAGGACTGGGAGGCGTCGGTGGTCAGCCGGTAGACGGGGATCTGCTTGGCGCTGCGGACGATCCGGCCGACGACGGGCACGTCGAAGACGGCGGCCTTGGCGAGGAAGCGCACCAGCCGGCCGTAGGCGTAGGCGAAGTGGGCGAACGTCAGCGGGTCGAGGTGCGAGACGTGGTTCGCGGCGAGCACGCAGCCACCGGACGCGGGGACGTTCTCGCCGCCCTCCCACCGCCGTTTGGTGACCGCCAGCAGCAGCGGCTCCACGATCGCGATGCACAACCCATAGGCCCACCCCCTGCGCTGCTGGACCCTGCGTGGGTTCGCCACGTCGTCCTCGTTCCCTGTCTCGTCACCGCCGGTTGCGGTGAGGTTACCCGCGCACAGCATGCCGCATCGGGGCCGTCGCCCGGTGGACGCCCGCCCGCCTCGTGGGCGGCCCGCTGGCAGGATGGTCCCGATGAGCGCCTCCGCCCCCGCGGCCCCCGACCGGTTCGCCGTGCTGGTGCCGGTGAAGCCGCCCGCGTTCGCGAAGTCCCGGCTCGCCGACCTCGGCGACGCCACCCGTCGCGAGCTCGCCACCGCCTTCGCGGTCGACACGGTCAGCGCGGTGATGGCCTCGCCCGTGGTGGACCGGGTGCTGGTGGTGACCGACGACCACGAGCTGGCCCGCGGACTCGCCGACCTCGGGGTGGACGTGATCCCCGACGGCACCACCGACGACCTCAACGAGACCCTGCGGCTCGCCGCCGCCGAGATGCACCGGCGCCACCCGGACCTGCGGCTCGCCGCGCTGTGCGCGGACCTGCCGGCGCTGCGGCCCGACGAGCTCGCCGTCGCGCTGGCGGCCGCCCCGCACGACCGGATGGCGTTCGTGGCCGACGCCGACGGCGTGGGTACGACGGCCGTGGTCGCGTCGGCACCCGAGACGTTCCGGCCACGGTTCGGCCCGGCGTCACGGCAGCAGCACCTCGACGCGGGGGCGCACGAGATCGACGGGGTCGACGTACCCACCCTGCGGCGCGACGTCGACGACCGCGCCGACCTGGCCGAGGCGGTGGCACTGGGCGTGGGGTCGCGCACGTCGCTGGTCGCCACGGTGCACGGCCTGTGACCAAGGTGCCCTAGGGTCTTGCGCATGCAGGGCACGGTCTCCGCGTTCGACGCGGACAGGCGCGACGGCAGGGTCCTGCTCGACGACGGTGTCGAGCTGCCCTTCCCGGCCGAGGCCCTCGCGGGCAGCCGGCTGCGGCTCCTTCGGCCGGGCCAGCGGGTGCGGCTGGAGACCACCGGCAGCGGCGCGACGTTGCGGGTCGTCGGCCTGCAGATCCTGACGCTGTCCTGAGCGCCGCATGACGAAGGGCCCGTCCCCCTTGTGGGAGATGGGCCCTTCGTGAGTGGTGCGTCAGGCCTTCTTGGCGGTCTTCCTCGCCGTGGTCTTCTTGGCCGGCGTCGCCTTCTTGGCCGTGGTCTTCTTGGCCGGCGTCGCCTTCTTGGCGGTGCTCTTGGCCGCCGTGGTCTTCTTGGCGGCGGTCTTCTTGGCCGGGGTCGCCTTCTTGGCGGCCGTCTTCGTCGCGGTCGCCTTCTTGGCGGTGGTCTTCTTGGCGGTGCCGGTGGTCTTCTTCGCCGCCGTCGTGGCC